>CATLHA010000096.1 GCA_949948745.1 uncultured Caryophanales bacterium | reverse complement strand
TGTACTTAACCCCAAAAGTTGGACTAACCGAAATTGTTAAGTACATATTAAATGATTTAAGGATTGTTGTCTATAGTTATAAGGCGACAATCCTCTTAATTTTATCGTTATTCTTTCTTTATTGTAATATTCTATATATTCAATCATCGCTTTTTGTAATTGTTCTAAAGATTCAAACTCATATTCATGACCATAGAACATTTCATTTTTCATGATTCCAAAGAAGTTTTCCATTAAGGAATTATCTAAGCAATTGCCTTTTCTAGACATGCTTTGTATGATTCCTTTTTCTTTTAATTTTTTTTGATAATGCGACATTTGATATTGCCACCCTTGATCAGAATGGAAGATTAATCCATCTAAATCATCATATTGTTCAAAAGCTTTATCTAACATTTCTAGTGTTTGATTAAAACTAGGACTTCTAGATATTGAATAAGATATAATTTCTCTATTATTCATGTCTAAAATAGGTGACAAATATAACTTTCCTGCTGAAATATAAAACTCAGATACATCTGTAGTCCATTTCTGATTACATTTAGAAGTCGAAAAGTTTCTAACAATTCTATTATTTTTAATTTCTAATAATTCATTATTACAAATAGGATTTAATTCACCTTTGTAAGATTTATATTTTCCTCTTGGTTGTTTTGCTTTTAAACCCATAACTTTCATTAATCTTTGAACTTTTTTATGATTTATCTTATATCCTCGATTTTGTAGTTCTAATGTAATTCTTGGGCATCCATATCTTTTGTGATTAGTATTAAATATATTAAGTATTTTTGATTTGATTTCTTGATCTTTATCAATTCTTTCGTTTGTTTTAATTTCATAAAAATAACTAGATTTAGCTATTTTTAATAATTTCAATAATGAGACTAATGAATATTTATGCCTTAGTGCATAAACAACTTTTATTTTTTCTTTTCTTGTCGCTTTAGTCTCTCCTTCACTAAGGCATCTAATTTTTTTAATACTTCATTTTCCATTTCTAAATACTCTTTTTCTTTTCTTAGTCTAATAAGTTCTTCTCGTTCTTCATTAGTAAGTGGAGTATTTTTCTTTTCTTCTTTGGTCATAATTTTTGGTCTCCCTCGAGGTCTTCCTTGTTTCCCTTCTAATCCATTATAACCTAATTCTTCATACTTTTTCATCCATGAAATTATTGTACATTCTCCAGGAAGGTTATATTCAAATGATAAGCTTGATTTTGGCTCACCTTGGTATGCACGATTAATTACTTCTAACTTGAATTCAGCTGTATATTTTCTATTCTTTATTGGATGCATGATTCCATCTATTCCATGTAGTTCGTATTTACTTAACATTCTTCTAATAGTTGAATGTTGAACACCAAATTCTTTTGCTATTGTTCTATAACCTATTCCTTGCTTTCCTAATTCAATTATTTTTTTCTTATCTTCTAATGTAAACTTCATAATAAAAACCCCTTAAGCCTTTCTAACTAATTTCAATTTTAGTTAGTCCAACTTTTGGGGTTAATATCA
>CATLHA010000095.1 GCA_949948745.1 uncultured Caryophanales bacterium | reverse complement strand
AAAGAAAAAATAATACTTGCAATAATTCTGTGGTGTTAGAATAGATATATGGACACATTTTATGAGAGAGTGTATAATGGATTATGTACACTAATTTGAAAGGAGTGTGTCAAAAATGGCAAAGAAAAAAGTATATGATGAAGATTTCAAAAAAATGATTGTAGAATTGTATGAAAACAAGAAACCAGTAGTAGAGATAAAACGTGAATATGGCTTAGCAGAAGCAACTTTATATAGATGGATAAAAGAATATGGAAAAATAAAAACTGCAAATAATGAAACAACAACAAACCATGAGATAAAGCGTCTGAAGAAAGAGTTAGCCCAAGCGAAGGAGGAAAATGAAATATTAAAAAAAGCGGTTGCCATATTCACGCAGAAATAGATGAAAAAATAAAATTTATTGAAGAAAATAAAAACGAGCATAATATTAAATTATTGTGCAAAGTACTGAAAGTACCACGTTCAGTATACTATTACTATAAACAAGGAAGAAAAAATAGCTATGTTGAAAACAATAAAAAACTAGATGAAGAAATATTAAAAAAATATACTGAATCTAAAGGCAGATATGGATCACCGAAAATCAAAAAGGAACTAGAAAAAGATGGAATAAAAGTAAGCCAAAAAAGAGTAGCAAGAAGAATGAAAATATTAGGTATTCGCTCAGTAATAGTAAGAAAATATAATCCAGGACCAGCCAAAGGCAAAGTTGATGATACTAACAAACCAAATTTACTTAACCAAGAATTTAAAGCCAAAAGACTCAGAGAGAAGCTAGTTTCAGATATAACATATATTTATACTAAGGAATTAGGATGGACTTATCTAGCAATAGTGATGGATTTATATAGCCTAAGTGTAATAGGTTATAGTTATGGAGCAAGTATGGACGCAGATTTAGTAGTACAAGCAATAAAGAACGCAAGAAAAAAAGGAAAATTTAGAAAGAATGCAATATTTCATAGTGATTTAGGTTCACAATATACATCAAATAAAGTTGAAGATTATTTAAAAGAACTAAATTTAAGACATTCTTACAGCAAGAAGGGATATCCGTATGATAATGCAAGTATGGAAAGCTTCAATGCCATATTAAAGAAAGAAGAAGTAAATTTACATGAGTATGAAACATTTGAAGAGACAAAATTAGCGATATTTGAGTTTATAGAAGGATGGTATAACAGAAAGAGAATACATTCATCAATTAATTATAAGGTACCAAATGAAATTGAGAATGAGGCAGCATAAAAGGTACTTACAATTTCAGAATGCTTTTCCTAAATACAACAAATTCTAAATTTATATTGGTGTAAATGGCTACGTAAGGAGCTGAAGTATACCATTTATACCAATGTAAATTTAGAATATCATAAAGGAATGAAAGTGGTCTCATGTAAATAAAAAAATTCTCAAAAAAAGTGTCCAAAAACTTGACATAGATCCATCTGTTACGAAATATTGGAAGAAGAAATGGAAAAAACTATCAGAGAAAGAAAAGAAGATTTAATGGATTACATTTTAAATAATGTA
>CATLHA010000094.1 GCA_949948745.1 uncultured Caryophanales bacterium | reverse complement strand
AAGGAGATTTTTATGAAAAAAATTAAAAATTATAATTATAGTATTAATAGTAATAATAGTAGGATTAGGAACATTTATTGCAGTTAACAAATTTCTATTAGAAGATAATTCAAAAAATAAAACAGAAAATCCATCTTCTACTAATAAACCAATTCCATCAGCAAGTCCAAAACCAACACAAAGTGAAGATATTCAAAAACCAGAAGAAAAAGAAATCGAAGTTTCTATGGAATTAGCGGAGGAACTTTATAATATGATCTATGAGCCCATGGATTGTGGAGGAAGATTATTTTCTCATTATGGTAGTAACAGAATAGTTCCAGATGATTTTAGTAACTTAGAAAAAAACTTTATCGTAGTTATGAATCTAAATAAAGAAAGAGCTATGGATACAAATCCCAAATATACAAAAGAGAAGATTATTGAAACAAAAAATCGTATCTTTGGTAAAGATACTACGTTTGAAATTATAAATGAGGATAGTTGTTATCAATTTTATTTAGGAGAGGATGGTAATTATACTGTAGAATGGCAATGTGGTGGAGATATGTGTAGCCCACTGACTCATACAAAACTTTCAAAGGCTATACAGAAGGGAAATAAAATATATATAGATCAATTGGTGATTTTTAGTTTAACTGGTGAATCTGGTGAAAGAGATGAGAATACATCCTATTATTATCAAGACTACAATAGAACAAAATTACTTGGAAAAAAGAAATTTATAGATTCCTATGATTATATGATTAATTCTGATAAAATCGACTGGAACCAATATGAAAAAAGTGCAAGTATTTATCAATATACATATCAAGTAAATGAGGATGGAACTTATACCTTTTTACAAATAGAAAAAATAAAATAAAAAATTTAAGTAATTGAAGGGAAAGGTGAGTGAAAGTATGGCAACATCACAATCTTATATAAATTATATCTGTGAACAATTAGAAGGAATTGGAGAAATTAGATATCGAAAGATGTTTGGAGAATATATGGTCTATGTAAATGATAAACCAGTAATCACAGTATGTGATAATACAGCATATATCAAGAAGTTAGATTGCATTGAAAATCTTATGAAAGAAAGTAGTGTAGGATGTCCGTATGAAGGAGCAAAAGAACACTATATTTTAGATATGGATGATAGAGAATTTAGTAGAATGATTATCTCAAAAGTAGAAGAAGTAACTCCATTGCCAAAAAAGAAAAAAAGTAAATAAATTCCAAAGACAATTAAAAAAAGAAATACTATAATAAAATAGATATTTAAAAAGTAAGACTACTATAAAATTAAATAGTACCAAGTATGCAAATGACAAGTGGTTTTATAAAAGGGTAAGTTCAATTAGTTAAAATTTCAAAAATGATAGATTTTCTATTGTTTGAGACAGGAGATAAAGATATGAATATGAAATTGAAAAAAGAAGAGAACTCTAATATGTTAAAACTATCAAATTTAAAAATTAATGATAAATTAGATATAAATTACGACAATAATAAAATATCTCTTGAAGAAAAATTTAATAAATATAATGGAGAAAATTTGTCAAAAGAATTTACCTGGGATGAAGCAAAAGGAAAAGAAGTATGGTAAACAACCAAGTCAAATAGTAAGCTCAATTAGTTAAAAATATAAAAAGTAGTATCTAGGTAAAAACTAGATACTATTCAGAGTGTTGACAAAGTTCAATACTCTTTTCTTTTTTTATAAAGTGTTATATAATTAATTTGTAAGGTTGCTTATTATCTCAACAATTTTAAGCTTA
>CATLHA010000093.1 GCA_949948745.1 uncultured Caryophanales bacterium | reverse complement strand
AATTTAAGAAAAGATAAGAAACAATCTTAAAGAGTAAGTTTAACTTACTCTTTTCAGAGTGTTGACAAACCCAGTAATATTTTTTACTGGGTTTAATTATTTTAGAAATTTTTAAACTTTTTATGAAATATTTTATAATATTTTCTAAAAAATAACATATATGACCTCTTTTTAGTGGTCTTTTTCCTTTCTTTTTACATATCATTGCTATTATTTTCATATTTTGAGCTGCACAAAGTAGCCACGTATCATTTTGATTTTTTTCCAATCCTCTATACGTAGCATATCTGTATCCATGGTTATTCTTACTATCTGCAAAACTTCTTTCTATAGTTTCTTTCCTGCATTTGTGTAATTCTTTTCCATGATATGATATTCTATTTTCTCTCAATATTTCATTATATTTTTCATGTATATGTCTATTTATTATTCTATACTTAGTTTTAGGATGACATTCTTTGGCTAGTGGACATCCTTTACAATTTTGTTTATTGCTATATTTTTTATATCCGTCTCTTGATATTGTCCCACTATATTCTAATGTTATTCCTGTTCTAGGACATATATATCTATCATTTTCTTCATCGTATTTAAATTCATATTTTTTAACACTTGTTTTCTCATGTGATGTTCTTCTATATGATATTACACCAAATATGTTGTTTTCTACTAAATATTTCTTTATTGTTAAAGAGTTATACCCTGAATCTAAAGCCCATTCTTCTGGAGAAAATCCAAACTTACTTTTTATATATTCAACTCTTGAGATAAATGGAACACTATCATGCACATTTCCCTTTGTTACAAAACAATCTACTATAATATTATGTTTTAAATCTACAGTTCTATGGTCTAAGTACATAAATCCTTTTTCTTTATTGTCTCTATGATAATATCCACTTTCTGAATCTGTATCACTTACTTTTATTTTCTTTTCTTCAATTTTATCTTTGTACTCAAATTCTTTTTTTCCATCTTTTATTCTTTGTTCATTTATCTCAGCTTCAAGCTCTAAGTTTCTCTCTTTAACATATTCAATAATTTCTTCATGAAATCTATTTTTATTTGCATTTGCTTTCTTGTGAGTGGAATCTGTAAAGAAACAACCACCATCTATTAATTTATATTTTATTGCTTGTTCAACAATATTAACAAATATATTTTCAAATACATTTGTGCCAGCAAATCTTCTTATATAATTTTGACTATATGTAGAGTAATTTGGAGTATCATATCCAAAAGGAATACCTAAAAACCATCTATATTCTGCATCTACTTTAATCTTTTCACAAGTTTTTCTCATAGATTTTAATCCATCTAAATGTTTGATTAATACAATTTTAAACAAAACAACAGGGTCAATACTAGGTCTACCATTATTCTCACTATATAAATCTTTTACCTCATCATAGATAAAGCTGAAATCTATGTACTTATCTATTTTTCTATATAGACTATCTTGTGGAACTATTTGTTCCATTGTACACATTATGATTTCAGCTTGTTCATTAAATTTCTTTGTTAACATTTTTCTCACCTCTAGTACCAATTTAATTATACATTAAAATACAAAAAGAGTAAAGAAATTCTCAATTGGTACTAGAGGTTTTCTTTACTCATAAATATATTATACATTATTTTTCCTAAAAAGAAAAGACTGTCAACAAAAAAACTTTGTCAACAGTCTGAAATAAGCTAGTGAAATTCACTAGCTTATTTAAATTTCCGAACAATTTTAGATTCGTTTACATTATATTTTTCTTTTAACTTTATCC
>CATLHA010000092.1 GCA_949948745.1 uncultured Caryophanales bacterium | reverse complement strand
CCTATTTAATAAGAAAATATTTTTGATAACACATACAGATGTTTAAAGAGGGCGTCCTAAAATAGGAACCCGAAAGCAAAAATTCCAGTGAGAAATCGCTGGAATTTTTGTGTATAAAATTTAGTAATATTTTCTAGTAAAGAAATAGACTTTGCCTTTGCTATTTCTTTATTCTTTTCTATATCTTTTTTATTCATCCTTTTTATATTTAATGCAAAACATAGAATACCCCATTCAAGGTCTACATTTTCTAAGCCTCTAAGCAAAAATCGCTTGAAGCTCATATTCCATTTAATTTGTCCAAAAATTCCTTCAGAATATTCTGCTCTTTTTGCTCTCATTTCAATACCTTTTTTAGACATAAGATTTCTTTTTGCTTCTTGCTTTAGCTGCCATAATTTTTTGTTAAATCTAATCTGTCTATTTCCTTCTGATTTTGTACATTCAATTTTATGAGGACAACTATCACACTCTGAACATTCATAAACTCTACTTTTTTGAACAAATCCTGTTTCTGTTTTATCTTCTCTTGTTTTTATATATTCTAATTTTTTGCCCTCTGGACATATGAAATTATCATTTATTTCGTCATATATCATGTTTTGCCAATTATACTTCATTAACTTGAATTTCTTTGTTTGCTCCTTATGAAAAAGTGGATATTTAATGTAGTTCTGTATATGATTTTTCTTTAAAAATTCATAGTTCTCTTGATTACCATAGCCACTATCTGCTCCTGTACTATCTGGTAGCTTACCAAAAAATCTTTGATATCTTTCATAATGCGGTATTAATGTACCATTGTCATTTCTATTTTGATGTGTACTCCAATTTACTACAAAACCATTGCAACTACCAACTTGTATGTTATACCCAGGTTTTAATTGCCCGTTTCTCATATGGTCTTCCTTCATATGCATAAATGTGGCATCATGGTCTGTTTTAGAATAGCTATTTCTATTCTCTCCCATAATTTCTAAGTCTTTATTATATTTCTCTAATCTTGGCTTGAAGTCTTTATTTATTTTATTTACAATTTTCTTTATTTTTTGTTCTTTCTTTTTTTCATCCTTTGATTTTTGCTTTTCTAATCCTTCATTTAGCTTATCTGATAATCTCTTTGAAAATTCCTCTAGTTCTTCTGGTGTGATTTCTTCTGGCTTAATCTCTTTGTCTGGATAGAATTTATCTTCTTCATCATTTAAGCTATCAATATCTTTCATTAATTCATGAACTTTTTCTTGTAGCTTTGCTCTGTATTTTTCTACTGCTTTTTTCCAAACAAAAGTATATTTATTTGCATTTGCTTCAATTTTTGTTCCATCAACAAAGTATTCTTCTGTATTAATGTAACCCTTCTTCTCAAGTACAACAAGCAATTCTATAAATACATCTTCTATTATGATTTTCATTTTGTCTTTTCTGAATGAGTTGATTACATTTCTTGTTGGTTTATTTCCTCCTGCTAACCATATGAACTTTATATCACTTTCTACTGCTTCTGCTATTAGTCTAGAAGAATACCTTTTTCTTATATATCCATACATTAATATTTTTAACATCATTTTTGGATTGTATGAATTACTTCCTAGTGGAGAATATGTTTCTAGCAATTTATCTATATTCATATTATCAATTAAATCATTCAATACAAATACTACATCATCTTTATCTATTAATATTTTCCATTCCATTGGTATCATTAATTGGTTTTGTTCATAATATTTAAATCCCATTTTTACCTCCAAAATCAATGCTTTTACTCCTAAATTATATCATTAAAGTATTGATTTGTCAGTATTTTTTATCACTTTTATATGCAAAAATTCCAGCGATTTCTCACTGGAATTTTTGCTTTCGGGTTCCTATTTTAGGACACCCTCTATATATTTCTATTTTATTTTTTGTGCTGCTATACTTGCTAATTGAATTAAAGAATTGTA
>CATLHA010000091.1 GCA_949948745.1 uncultured Caryophanales bacterium | reverse complement strand
AAGAGCGATAGTAGATGCATATGAAGCAGAAATTATTGAAAGGAACATAGAGGAATATTCAAGAGAATATGAGATAAAAAAAGCAACAGAGAAAGCAACCAAAAAAGCAACAAAAAAAGCATTAAAAGAAGGAAAAAAATTAGGCCACAAAAAAGGGTTAGAAGAAGGACATAAGGAAGGACACAAAGAAGGTTTAGAAGAAGGACGTAAGGAAGGAATTGTAAATAGAAATATAGAATTAGCAATTCTAATGTTACAAAAAGGAGAAGAAATAAACAAAATATTAGAATATACAAATCTTTCCATAGAAAAAATTAAAAATTTAAAAACTGAGATAAGTAAAGAAAAAAATGAAAAAAGTGTTTGAAAAGAGAAAATCTTATATCAAGCACTTTTTTATTTAATTAGGGAATAGGAACTGGACTAGAGACCGTTACTGTTACATTTTCAACAACTCCATTAGAACTACAAGCTCTAATAACAGAGGACCCTATCGAATTAGCAATCAAATAAATTGTTCCATCAGGATTCTCTTTTATAGAAATAACTTCAGGATGACTAGAGGTCCAAACTAGTGACTTATTTGTAGTTGTAACAGGATTAAAAATTGCCTTAATTTCTTGAACACTACCGACAACCATTGGAGATACATCGGAAAACATTAACTCAGTAGCACTTACAACTTCCCCTTTGGAAACCATAGTAACACTCGTATAAACATTTAAATCAACCTTAAAATAAGAATTAATAACTTCATTCATAACTAAGCCAGCATCTAATAAACTACCTAACTCATCAGACACCCAAATACGTAAACGAAAACTTTTTTGATAATCACTTGTATCAGCTGGAACAACTCCTTGATAAATAACTTTTTCTATTTCTTCATTTGCCTTGATAACATCAGTTTGAGTAAGTGCATCAAAAGTTCTTACTTTTCCATATGAAGTAGTAAAACCCACTTCTTTCTCTTCTCCATCCACAATTTCAGTCAAATATACTTTTACATTCTTCTCATCTAAAATTGAAAGCTGGTCTTTTCGTAAAGTGATTTCATATGGTATTTCATTATTTGCAGTAGAATTACCCAAAATACGAAAGTCAAAAATATATTTATCTGAGTTAAACTGTTTTCCAAAACTATCATCTACGGCTGCT
The DNA here is from genome assembly GCA_949948745.1 of uncultured Caryophanales bacterium. GTDB lineage: Bacteria > Bacillota_I > Bacilli_A > RF39 > UBA660 > Alloscybalousia. The sequence continues at coordinate 791 of CATLHA010000091.1, read as the reverse complement.
AAATTAGTAATAGACAACCCTCGATCAGAATAAATATTTTTAGAATAAATTAAAGAAATTTTACCATCATTTACATCATTTTCTATTTCTACTTCGTTTTCATAGGTGAAAAAGGCAAAACTAACACCAACAGTAATTAAAATTAAGGAAATTACACCTAGAACAGAAAGTAAAATTTGCATGCTACTATCTTGTCGAACCATATCAATCCCTCGCTTAGTATATATATTCAGTATATCAAAATTATAGAAAATTACAAGAAACAAAGAAAAAAAGTAATAAAATTTATCATTTCATCACTTCTTCATATACTTTTTTTAATTGCTTTCCAATATTTTTCTGATCTCTTTCTACCGCAATAGGAAAAGCCTTATCGGCAACACTTTTTAATTTACCAGAAAGAATTCCTCTAATTTTTTCTTCAAATTCAGAAACATCTTTTGCTTTATATACATTGACACCATCTTCTAACCAACCGTCAAAAATTGGAATATCACGAATAATAGAATCAGTTCCACAAGAAATAGCCTCAATAATTGGAATACCTTCTGTTTCTTCCAATGTTGGAAATAAATATAGATCACATCCGTTTAAAGCTGCACGAATCATATCGCGTTCTACATATCCTGCAAATGTTAAATTATCAAGATGTGTATTTACTGCCTTACGAACAGGTTTTGTCGCAGCAGCTAATGGACTATATCCAAACCAAATAAATTTATACTCTGGACATCTCTTAGCTAATTCCACAAAGTCAACAATTCCCTTTCTTTCAATATACAAGCCAATTC
>CATLHA010000090.1 GCA_949948745.1 uncultured Caryophanales bacterium | reverse complement strand
TCTTTATTAGCGTTTTCTATAACCTTATTTCTAGTAGTTATTAAAGTAGATTTAATATCTTCTAAAAGTTCAAAATAATTATTTTCTAGCACAATATCATCTCCTTTATTTAATATAATTATACTATCTTTTAAAAATATAATCTACCTAGTTAGGTAATTTCAAAATAATTAAATAGGATGAAAATATTATAAAATTTAATAATATCTAAAGAAGCAGGATAAGAAGTTTGTGTATCTTATGCAATTTAACCCTTATTCCATAAGGAATTGCATATACACAAATCTGATTTTGCACTTGCAAAATTCATCCTACTTTGTAGGTTGATATTAAGGATGGATAATTGTTTAACTCTTATAATTAAAGCATTTTATATCTTTAATTTTCATCCTATTTTTATATTTTTGATAAATTTAGTAGGATGATTAGACAAATTCATCCTCTTTAAAAGCATCTTTTATTTTTCCTAATAATTCTTTAAATATTTGATTATTTTTGCTATCTTTTATATCACTTAAATCTACTGTGATAACTCCTAATTTTAAATTACCATTATCAAATTTTTCAATCTTTAAAGTAATTAATCTAATTATCTTTTCAACTTCTATTTCACTAGATATTTTTAGGTTAGTTAAGTCATCATCAGTATCTATTTCATAATAATTTAATTTATATTCATTACCTAAAATACTATTTAATTTATTAAAATAATTTCTTGATTCTTCTTTAGTTTTAACTTCATTATTCTGTGGGATAGGAATTCCATATTCATCTTCAAACAATGAATAATTTAAAGGCAAATTATATTCTTCATTAAAAGTTAATAAATCAGTTAAGAAACTTTTCCTAAAATGATAATGTTCAATCTTTAATTTATTGTGATTTTTACTAATTTCTAAATTATCAATATAAGTAGAAATCATTTTTTGTCTATCTTCTCGTGATTTATTTTGATAGTTTATTATTCTATTCATAAATTCTCTTGGATTAATGAAAGTATCAAGATTATATTTATCTTCTAGTATTAATAAATCATCAATAGTGAAGTTTAAATTTTCATATTGTTTTTGATCTTGCCACTCCTTATTTAATTTCTGTTTTTTAAAGTCTATTTGTTTAATTTCCTGTTCGAAATCATCTATTTTCATGATGCCTTTAATATAAACTGATTTTATTCTGTCTAGTTGTTTATCTAGTTCTTTTAATTCTTTCTCGTAATTAATATCTTTATTATCTAATTTTGATTTAATAAATGGTGTATAGTAATCATTTATCATCATATCTGTTTTAATTAGTTCAAGTATACAAGCCATTAATTCTTGTTCTATTTCTTTTTCTTTATAAGTAATCTTACAATGTTCACATTTGTAATAATAGTATTTTTTACCATTAGGCTTAGTTGTTGCACATCCACCTAAAAATCTACCACAAGAAGAGCATTTTAATTTATTAGTAAATAAATATGTAGCAGTTCTTTCATAGTGCCTAGCATTTCTAAGTTTTTGGTACTGACAATCATCCCACTTTTGTTTAGATACTAAAGGTTCTACAACATTTTCATAATAAGTTGGATGTTTCGTCCTTTTACCATGAACATAATCACCTTTATAAAGTTCATTTGTCATAATATGATTTATTGTTGAATCTCTCCAGTTAGTTTTACCTAAAACTTGTTCATCATTATATATATTAGCAATAGTTTGATAACTTTTACCTTCTAAATATAAATCAAATATTCTTATAATTATGTCTTTAGTTAATGGATCTGGAATTAACTTTTTATTTACTCTTTTAAAACCTAAAGGTGGCTGATTTGGGATGTGCCCAGAACGAATTGCCCCAGCCATTCCAAATTTAGTTCTCTCACTACATTTTTCTATTTCATTTTGTGATACACTAGTCATTATTCTCATTACCATTCTACCATTTGAAGTAGTAGTATTTGATTCATCTGCCATACAATCTATATCACACTCATTATCATTTACTATTTTCATTAATTTTTCAATATCATAAACACTTCTAGTTAATCTATCTAATTTAAAAGCAACAATAACATTTATATTTTTATTTCTAACATCATTCATCATTTCTTGATAAGCTGGTCTCTTATCATTTTTGGCGCTTATCCCTGCATCTTTATAAACTTTATAGATAGAATATCTTTTAAACTGACAAAACTCTTTTAATCTTTCTTCTTGTTCTTTTAATCACGACTTTGTTCTTCTGTGCTCACTCTAACATATATCCCTGCAATTTTATTTGTTTCGTTCATTAATCATTCTTCCTTTTTGATAAACTATTTTATCATTTTTTCTATAAATTACAATAAACATGATTTTAAA
>CATLHA010000089.1 GCA_949948745.1 uncultured Caryophanales bacterium | reverse complement strand
ATGCAGGCGTAAATCGTAAAGCGCTGGGAAGCGCTGCCAGAAAGAGAGCCTTATAGGCGATAGAGAAAAACCACTAGCTTAGCTAGTGGATATTTTTTTAACCAAAACCCCCTGAAAAATTAGATAGTGATTAAGTATATCACTAGAAGAAATAAAATAATATTAATTAGTAAAGATACTAAAAAGATATTAATCAGTTTGTGTAAAACCTTTGACATGTACTTCACCTCTTTCTAGTGAACATCTGATCCAAATGAACCTCCTAATAAACATTATTTACAAAAATAAAAGACTCGGATAAAAAAAAGACAAAAAAAGAAAAAAATTAAAATAATAATGATAAAATGTAATTGTTGAGGTAGCAAATTATGGATTTTATAAAAACAAAGACAATTCTTTCAAAAGTAAAATATGGGGACAACTGGTATGGTGTTGACTATAATATAAATTTATATAAGGGATGCCCTCATGGATGTATTTATTGTGATAGTAGAAGCAATTGTTATCACATTGCCCATTTTGATATTGTTCGTGGAAAAGAAAATGCACTTATGATTCTAGAACATGAATTAATTACAAAAAAACAAAAAGGAATTGTTGGTATTGGAGCGATGTCTGATACTTATAATCCATTAGAAATAAAATATGAACAAACAAGAGGAGCCTTAAAATTACTTTCTAAATATGGATATGGGGTATCAATTGATACAAAAAGCAATTTAATATTAAGAGATATAGATTTACTAAAAGAAATTAATGAAAAGAATAATGTAATTATAAAATTCACAATTACAACGCCTCATGATACATTGTCTAAAATAATAGAGCCAAATGTATGTGTTTCCTCTAAAAGATTTGAAGCAATCAAGAAATTAACAGAAAACGGAATCTATACTGGAATTATGATGAATCCTGTTTTACCATTTATCACAGATAAAGAAGAAGATATCAAAGAATTAGTAAGATTTGCTCATCTTAGTGGTGCAAAATTTATTCATACTTATATGGGAATGACGTTAAGAGAAAATCAAAGAGATTATTATTTTGAAAAATTAGATCAAAAATTTAAAGGTATCAAACAAAAATATATAAAATATTATGGCAATAGCTATGAATGTACGACACCAAATGCTAGAAGATTATATCAAGTATTAAAAGAAGAATGTGATAAATATGGAATTCTATACAATATGAAAGACATAATAAAAGATTATAAAAAAGAAATAAGAAAAGTAGAGCAACTAACATTATTTGATAAGTAAACCAATCGTGGGAAACATCAACTAAACCACTAGTCGGTTTACTTTTTTCGTTACTTCATATAGTATGAAGTTAAGGAGGAAAAAATATGGATTTATCAAAAATAGGAAAATTAATTAAAGAAAAACGAAAAGAAAAAAGTTTAACCCAAGAAGAATTGGCATCTAAATTGTCTATTTCAGATAAAGCAGTCAGTAAATGGGAAAGAGGCTTATCATTACCAGATATTTCACTTTTAATTCCGTTAAGTGAGATTTTAGATATTAGTTTATATGAGTTGCTAAGTGGAGAAAAAACAAAAGAAGAAAAAGTAGATGACACATTAAAAAGCACAATCAACTACTCGAATCAGGTGATTAAAAGAAATAAAAAAAGAAGCCTTTTTATCTATCTTATTTTAGGAATTCTTTGTCTTATAATGCTTCTTGGACTAATTATTTTAATAACTGGTAAAAATAATGAAAAAAATACAATTCTATATCTATGGGAAAATCAAGATAATAAAATGAATACTATTAAGAAAGATATGAACGAAATAGCGCAACTAGATGAAAGTAGTAATTGGATAAAGTTAAAAGATATAAATATAGAAGATAAGGAATATCTAAATCAATTAAATAATATAGTAACGGATATTAACGAGTGTTATAAAGAATATAATCGTATTGGTGATAAGTATCAAAATAAAAGTAAAATATTAGACTACTACAATAAAGTTAAAGTTAGTGAACAAGAATTAGAAATGATAAGAAATGAAGAAGATACTTGCATACCAAGATTTCAAAAATATGATTTCTTCATAAAAGAAAAAAATAAAATCGATACAAATGGGAATGTATGGTACTTTGTAAATATGATGAATGAACTGAGTGGAGAATACCAGATAAAAACAAAAAAATCAACACTACTAGAATCTATCGTATTAAGAGTATCTAAGATATCTGGACTTCATAGAATTACAAAAGAGTTAAATAAAGAATATAAATTGTTATCAAAATAAAAAGATAAAAGCAAAGAACTATTCTATATTAGAATAGTTCTTTTCAGACTGTAGACAAACCCCTGATTTTTTTCAGAGGTTTTCTTATGTAAAGTTTTTTAAACTGTTTTTTTACAAACTTTTTAATATTTTTTATAA
>CATLHA010000088.1 GCA_949948745.1 uncultured Caryophanales bacterium | reverse complement strand
TATGCAACAATAACGGGGATGGAATACTGCCTGGAAAACGGTGGGGATTTTATTTTAAGGATAAGGAACAAAGCATTTAATTTATATGATCCAAAAGGGGAACAGGTACTTCTTACGGACTGGCTGGAAACCTTAGACGGGAGTGCCTGCGGGAAATTATTTTATTACAGGGACAGCCATAAAAATTATAAACCTGTAAGGATATGTGCACTTCCAAAAACAGAAGAAGAAATAAAGAAAGAAGAAAAAAAATCTGAACCTAAAACAAGAAAACAACCTACAAAAGAAGATAAAGAAGAAATAGTTATTGACGAAGAATCAAAAGAAGATGTTGAAAATACGGAAGATGAAAAAGAAGACGATATAGAAAATAACATAGAAGAAAATGAACCTATAGAAGAACCAAAAAAGGATATGGATATAGAAAAAGGGGAGGAAGAAACGGTGGAAGAACAACCTAAAGAAGAGCAACCTAGTATAACCATACCAGATGATTCAAGTATTTCAGAAGATTTAAAAGAAGATATTGCTTTATCTAGGGAAGAAGATGCTAATATAGAAAACAAAGAAGAAGAAAAAGAAACGGAATTAGAAAAAATACCAGAAAATTCCAAAGAAGATATTTTTAATTCAGAAATATGGGATAGCAAAGAAAAAATTGATGATGAGGAAATAGAAGAATGCCCTACTTTTCCTAATGAAATACCTTCTAGTGAAGAAGATGAGAATGTTATAAAAGAAAGTGAGGTTGTAGAGGAAAATAAAGAAGAAATAGAATTAGAAAAAAAGAAACTTTTTTACCAGAAGTTGTAAATAGAGAATTAAATGTTTCCGTCCCTGCAACAGATAAATTTGACTTTATATTTTATATTTCAATAATCATATTATTGTCGGCATCATTATTTTATTTAAATGCGAAAGAATAGAAAGATAATTTTTATTTTTGTTTTACTTTGTACAAGTTTAGTTTTATTTTGGAATATAAAATCGCGAGAAAAAGTAAATCGAGAAAATGACGAAAAAATTAGTAGTTATATGATAGAGGAAATTGAAGGAAAAAAGGATGAAGAGCAATATATTGGCTTTTTAGATATTCCTGTCATTAGATTGAAAAGAGGTTTTTATTCAATGACATCAGAATATAATAATGTAAATAAAAATATTCAAGTTATAGCTGATGATATGGATAATTTATTGATTTTAGCAGCTCATAGAGGAAACTCTAAAGTGTCCTTTTTTCAAAATCTTGAAAAACTAAGTTTAGGAGATGAAATATATCTTAACTATAAACATAGTGTTTATAAGTATCGTCTTTATTATAAATATTATGAAAAAAAAGACGGCAATTTATCAATTAAATACGATAATAATCAAAAAACTTTAGTACTTATTACTTGTGTTCGAGAATTAAAAGATAAACAAGTTGTATATATTGCTTATAAAATATGAATTATTGGACATATTATAAATGTGGATGATTGTCGAAAAATAAGAGATAAAGGAGAAATAAGTATGATATATATAATTTTGCTATTAATTTTATTTGTTTTTTGCAGTATGCGCCTATCGCATAATATTTCCATAATTGAAGAGAATGAAAGAAATACTTTAAAATAAATTAGAATTTTTATATAATTGTATTAGAGGTGCAGTTATGAAAAAAGTGAATTCATATATTTTTAAAGGAACACTTGTCACTATTATTGGTATAATTTGTATACTTTTATGTTTTGTATTTGGAAGTGATTCACTAAAAGTGTATTTAAAGGGAAATAAAACTATTGCAACGGTTAAATTTGTTAGAACTGATAAAAGCGGAACAGTCGTTGAATATAATGCTGAAGGCAAAAATGTTGTTAAAGATTTGAAAATATATGATACTGCTATTAGACCTGGTTCCGAGATGACTATTTATTATGATAAAAATGATGTTGAGATATCTTATATTAAAAGTCAAATAGTTTGCTGTATGATGGTTATGTCAATCTCGGTTGTAATATTTTTGAGCGGTCTTTACTTTTTCATAGACTACAACAAGAAGCGCAAAGAAAAAGAGTTTTTAAAAGAGAATGGAAGAATAATAAAGGCCAATATAGTTTGCGTTAGGAGTTTGAAATTCACGAGATTCTTTAAACATCATCCATTTTATGTATATGCAACATATAAGTATGAAGATGATGATTATGGATTTAATAGTGAAGAGACCTTTTACGATTTATATGAAATAATAAAAAATAAAAAAATAAAAACAGTTGATGTTTATGTTTTAGAAGATGATTTTAGTAGATACTATGTTGATATTGATAAAATAATATCTAAAATGTAAAATTTTGTAAAGATTATGTCAGTTTTGTTTATCTCCTAAAGGGAATATAGTATAGTAATAATATAGGAGAGTGAAAACATGATTTATCCTTCAATAGATAAAATTCTAAATACTGTTGGTTCAAAGTATATTCTAGTTCACATTGCATCCATTCGCAGCAAGCAAATGCAAGAAACTGGTCATATTCAAATGAAAGAAAATGAATATAAATCAAAAAAAGAATTAGGTAGAGCTTTGGAGGAAGTAGAAAAAGGATTAATTAATATTGAAA
>CATLHA010000087.1 GCA_949948745.1 uncultured Caryophanales bacterium | reverse complement strand
TTTAAACTAAGTATTTTGAAATATGCTAGTGATACCTGATAATGTCAATATTTTTTTGTAGGTTTTGGCTAAAATATTTTTGTAGGAAAACCTACAATTTTATTTTAGCATTTTTTAATAAAATGATAGTAAATTAAACTTCATCATTTTCTGGTTGTAATTCTAAAATTTCTTTGGTTCGATATGATTTTCCATTTATTGTAAAAACATGAGAATGATGTAATAATCTATCTAAGATAGCATTCGCAAGTACAGCATCTCCAAAGACATCTGCCCATTTGCTAAATGGCTGATTGGTAGTTATTATTGTAGTGCTTTTTTCATATCTTTTATTAATAAGTTGAAATAACATATTAGCTCCTTGCTTATCAATAGGAAGAAAACCCACCTCATCAATAATTAATACTTTATATTTAGAATATAATCTTAATCTATCTTCTAATCTATTTTCAAGATATGCTTTTTTCAAATTAGAAATTAAATCATTACAATTAATAAAATAAGTTATTTGTCTATTTTTAGCTGCTTCCATACCTATTGCAGTAGCAAGGTGAGTTTTACCTACGCCTGGGCTACCAACAAATAATATGTTCTCATGATTTTCTAAAAATCTTAAATTTTTAAATTCCAGAATCACATCTTTGTTTATGGATGGTTGAAATGAAAAGTCATAATCTTCTAAAGTTTTTTGATATGGGAAATTGGCTGTTCTAACACATCCATATATTGCCATATCCTTTAAGTGTTCAATTTCAAAATTGGTAAGTTCATATAATGATTCGACTATATCTTTTTTCTTATTATTAATTAAATCAATATATAAATCTAAATTATCTTTAAATTTATTTAATTTTAAAGTTTCTAAATTATTTAACAATCTATTGTAGTTGTTCATCTTCGTATAGTTCCTCCAATCTTTCTATTAATTTATCAATTGTTTCTATGATTTCTGGGACACTTTCTAAACAAGTTAGTATTTCTTCTTTATCAGTAATCATAGGATTACCAATCATATAGTTATATGCACCCTTGGAATAGTTTTTCAAATCAGATAAGTAATTACTGATTTGAATTTCGATATTTAATTCATATAATTTTCATTCATTTTTATTTCCTTCTTTCTTAGTATTTTTCTCTAATAATTCTAGATTCTTTTTAGCTAAAGCTTCAATGTCTTTTTCATCCTTATATGGCATTGAAGATAATAGTAATTCCTTATAATCAGAATCGTTATAGTTTATTTTTTGATTAGTTAAATAATGTGTTTGAACCAAAGTTGTGCTATCATAAATGTAAAGTTTATTATTATCAACTTTAATTTTTAAAGTTTTATTAATATACTTTGGTGAAACAGAGTATTGTGAACCTTTATAATAAATAAGAGAAGCACTATTCACTTTAACTGGTATATTGAGATTTAAATAGTTTTCAATTATTTGATTTGTAGGTAAAGGATCTAAATATTCTTTTTCTTTTTGATATAACATTATTGGTTTAACATTAGTTGTTGAATTTATTCTAGTATTAACTTTATTAGTAATTTTTTCAATGACTTTAATAATATCTTTTTCAGTTTCAAAGCTATTATTAAAGGGGATTAGCCATTTAATAAATTTATTTCTAACTTCTACTTTTCCCTTAGTATTTGGACTTCTAATTTTACATCTTTTACCATCAATATTAAAATCCTTCAAGAATGCTTTGAATTCATCACAAAAACTGTCTTTTGAATTATTAATTATACTAGACATATTATCTGTTAATATTTCTTTACTAACACCACCAAAGAATTTAAAACTATTAATTAAACATCTTATTACGTCTTCTCTAGTTTTGGTTACACTATAGTAAAAGTAATGCATACGACTATAGCTTAATTCTGCAGAAAAAACATTAAATTCAAATATTTCTCCATACTTATTAACCATAGTTATACTTTCAACCCAATCAAATTGAATTTGTTCTCCAATTTTTGTTTCAAACCTAGGAGTTCCTTTACTTTTTTTCTTAGGCTTTTTACCAGTCTTTCTAATATAATAAGTTAAGTTACTATAACTTCCTTTATAGTCATATTCTTCTTGTAAGAAGAAATACAATGAACTCACTTTTGCACCTTTTAAATTCATTTTTTCTTCTATAACACTGTCGAGTTCTAATAATTTGGATTTTTTGTTATGATGAACAGGCTTTCCATCATAACCATTATAGTAACGTTTAACCGTTCTATAATCTAAATTATATTCTTCTGCTAAAGCTGAAAAGTTAGGCTTAATACTCATGGTTTTCATAATTGTAATTTCCTTTCTTAATTCACAAATTACTTCTTTCATATTAAAATTCACCTCCTTAACTAGACCATTTTAGTCAAGAAATTATTATAAGCAAATTCTAATTGAAAGCATATAAAAATGCTAAAATATTTTTGTAGGTTTTACGACATTTTTATTTAATTCATTTCCTACAAAAATATTTTAGCATTATCATAGAGTAAACATAAGAATGGTGAATTTAGATTTAACAAACATATAGTCAAAAGAAATGTGAACATTTTTGTCAGAATGAGAAAGTTTAAATCTAGAAAGACAATCTTTAACAATACTGTCAAATTGATAATGCTAAAATATTTTTGTAGGAAATGAATTAAATAAAAATGTCGTAAAAC
>CATLHA010000086.1 GCA_949948745.1 uncultured Caryophanales bacterium | reverse complement strand
AAGTAAATCCTTTTTTATTTTTCATTTTACACACCCTAACCTACTATCATATATTAAAAATTATAACATTGTTTATTTCAAATGAAAAGATAAAGAAAAGGAATTCTATAATAATATCAATTATACCATTCACAAATAAAAAAGATATAAAATAAAAATATTACTTATATCTTTTTTGAATATCTGTACCTTTAAAATTTTGCCTATAAAATTCTGTTTCATAAATACCACCAAACAACTTTAAAATTTCATCAATTGATAATTGATCTGATTCAGATTGTAACATTTCTAAAACAGTTTCGTAAATTAAAAGATATGTACTTTCAAAGTCTAAATATCTCTTTCCTAAAATTCGAAGAGGTTGAAGGGATAACTCTCTATTTTTATCATAGTCTTTTGTATATTGTTGAATCTTTAACAAACCATATTCTAAGGGAGTTAGCCTTTCTAAATATTGATTAACAATATTCACAACTACCACTGAGCAATCTTCCCTTTCTTGATACATTAAAATCAATTTCCAAACAAATTCATTAAACTCTAAATAAGAAGATTTTTTTGAAGAAGAATATTCCATTTTAGTAAGTTGAATAATAGTAAGTAATAATGAAGAAAGTTCTACTCCTTCATTTTCCATGTAAGATACACATTGATCTAATAATTGATTCGAACAGGCATCAGAATCACTAGAAGTTATTTCAATTAAAGACTGATAACCTTCACGTAAAAGAAGTAGTTTTTGATAAATAGAAAGAATATCTCGAGACGTAAAATAATCTGTATATTCTTGATGAAATTCCTGAATATTAATAGAATTTAACAATTCTTGATATTGTTTAACTTCTTCATGTATTTTTTTTTCTAAATTTTCCCATTGTTCTCTTTTTTTCATAATTTTTCTCCATATTTAAATGACTACTATTATAACAGGACAAAAGAAAAAAATGCAAATATTTACTATTCACATTTTTATTTTTTTATAGAAGATCTTCTTTCTTCTAAAATTTTTCTTTTTTTCTTAGATTCTATTAATGTATTTCTACTTAATAATAATACAAAAATTGCAAACAATGTTGGAAATATCAAAAACATGACGATTGGAAAAATCTGATTCATACCTGCATATATAAAACAAGGTATCATACAAACCTCTAACGCTACCAAAACAATTAAAACTATTAATATATTCTTCGAAATATCTTGTCTTTCTTTTTTGTCCTTTTTCATAACTACTTTCCCCTTTATACTAATTTTTCTATTTTCTTCATGAACTTTTCATCCCTAATAGATTTTATATAGTACCAAATGCTAAATAAAATACTTCCTAAAAATGCAATTAACATATCTTCCATTGTATCAGATACCCCTGTAGACTTTACATATTGAGTATCTCCACCTAAAATTTTATCAGAAAAAAATTCAAAAAATTCCCAAAAAGCAGATATACTAACTGCAAATAAAATCATAAATAGGATAACAAACAAAGTATTTTCACGTTTTAATATTTTATATTTTTTTAAAAAGATACAAGATACAAAACTTGCAACTACCCCTGTTAAGAAATGAGCAAATAAGTCAAACCAAGAAATTGTATGATAAAAATTCAAAACACTTCCTAAAGCTAACGAAATAAAAGTAAAAAAATAATATACAAATTGTAATTCTTGTGTCATTTGATAATGAAATACCTTATCTAAAAGATATGGTACCATAATTATCGGAAGAATACTAGCTGTTGTTAGAATTTTTGAAAAAGATAATGTCGAAAAATGAAAAATAAATTGATAAAACATTACAACAAGCAAACAAAACACTAAAATAAGATTAACGATTGGTAATTTTTTCTTCAAAAGTATCATCCTCCATTTGACTAAGCTCTACTTGATTAATAATATCGAATTTCTTTTGTATCTTCTCAGTAGTAATATAAACATTTTCAACATCTTTATTCACAGCTTGAATACTACGAGCCAATTTATCCCAACGCTCTCTATATCGGGAAAATTCTATTCCAAGTTTATTAAGTTCTTCATGAATAATACTTGTATATTGATCTCTTTCAATATTTTTTATAATCATTTGTATTACACTAAGAGTAGAAATCAACGTAGTTGGTGAAGTAATCCAAACATGTTTCTTATACGCATAATCTATTAAATCAGTATGATATGCATTCATTTCGGCAAATATTGCTTCTGCTGGTAGAAACATAATTGCCTGTTCTGCAGTAACACCTTCTATAATATATTTATTACTAATTGCATCAATATGTTTACGAACATCAATTTTAAATTGTTTTTCATGCATTGTTCTTTCCGCTTGAGATAATTTTTTATCCACCATCATTTGATAATTTTCTAACGGAAATTTTGAGTCTATAGCAATTGTTCCAAGTGGATCTGGTGCGTACAAAATACAATCTGCTATTGTATTATTAGGAAGTGGACATTGTAATCGATATAATTTGTCATTTTTTTCTCCAAATACGTTAACCAAAATATGTTTTAAATTAACTTCTCCAAAAATGCCACGACTCTTTTTATCTGTTAAAATACTTTGGAGAGAAACAATATCCGTAGACAGTCCCTCAATTTTCTTTTGCGCTTCATCAATTCTACTAAGCCGTTCTAAAACATTACTAAATGTCTTATTCGTCTTTTCAAAATTTTCATTCAATCTTTCATTTACCTTATAATCAATCTGATTCAATTTTTGTTCTATCTTCTCCTTTAGATTAGCAAAGTCATCATTCATACTTTTTGTAATATGAACTTCAAATCGCCCAATTCTCTCAGTCATATCTGTACTATCTTTTTTATTATTTTGAAAACTAATTAATAAAAATAACAACAAACAA
>CATLHA010000085.1 GCA_949948745.1 uncultured Caryophanales bacterium | reverse complement strand
AGCTTAAAATTGTTGAGATAATAAGCAACCTTACAAATTAATTATATAACACTTTATAAAAAAAGAAAAGAGTATTGAACTTTGTCAACACTCTGAAAAGCACTTAGTGCTTTTGATTAACCTACTCTCCATCTTATTTGTTATTTGAGGTTTTCTAAAGATTATATTATCATTATTTATAAATAATAAGAAGATTGATTTCCTTTTTTATTTTCATCTTGCATGATGAATTAAATAATTATATTTATTTGCATGACGAAGTTCATCTGTCATAATTGACATCAATAATGTATAGCTATTTCCATTTGGCATCACGCCCATGATTTTTCTATATTTAGATACAGCATCTAATTCTCCAAATAATGCTTTTTCTAAATTTGATTTATAATCCATGTTTTGATTTTCATTATTTTTTAAAGTTGATTCAGGCAACATTTGACCTGTAAATTCATAATATAATCTTTTTAAAATGTGATTATGTTTTATTTCATCATCTCGAATACCTCTAATAATACTCTTTTCTTTTTCTGATGGAGCCTGTTGGATTAAAATATCATAAAAAAGTTCATCTTCTTTTTCATCTTCTACTGATTTTCTGATAAGTTCAATCGCTTCATTTAAAGTAATTAGCTCTTCATTTCCTGCATCTTTATCCATATGACGATTTTCATTATCAAAGTTATAATATGGATTATACATATTGTAATAATTTGGATACATTTATTATCCCTCCTTATTACATTGTATGCTATATCATGATTTGCTAATTCTAAAAGATAATTCTTATAGAATAGAAAAAAGAATGATCACTCACTCTTTTTTAATTTTCATATTATTCTACATTAACTCCCTTATTTAATAGTTTCCTATTGATAAAGAAATTTATAATAAAAATAATTGTATAAATAGAAATACATAGAATACCTAATATTTTAACCATATCAACATCAATCGCTTCATTAGTAATAAATAGGTTTTTTAAATTCTTATTAAACAAACTAATGATAAATGCACTGAACAAAGATACTACTTGAGTAATGATATAGACTAAAAAACCATATCCTACTGAAAATGCACTTCTTCCACTATTCATTTTATGCCCAAGAATAATTCCCGTATATCCTGTTTGTAATATATTTAATGTTTCAATTAAGAAAACTGCTAAGAAAAGAACAAATACACCTAAGATAGAACTCTTATATAGATTGGCTAATGGTAATAAAAAGTTTTTTAGTGTTTCCATATTTTCCTTTGAATAATAAGCTATAAATAAAGTAAGTACTATCACTAGAATACTCGTAAACATCGTTATCATTGACACAACAATTTTTGATAAATAAATAGTCTTTCTATCTACTGGTAATGTATGGGTTAAATAAGATTCATCATCATATAATGTATTCTTAAATCTAATCCATAATCTTAAAAGATTATTAATTAGGATATTAAAAATCATTGAAATAGTAACACCACTACATATTTGTCCAATTACTCCAATTACAAAAGAGTTATTGATATTTAGAAGTACTCTTGTAAGAGTCGCAAAAAAGATGGAAAGAATA
Source organism: uncultured Caryophanales bacterium (assembly GCA_949948745.1). Classification (GTDB taxonomy): domain Bacteria; phylum Bacillota_I; class Bacilli_A; order RF39; family UBA660; genus Alloscybalousia. The sequence goes on along the minus strand of CATLHA010000085.1, from coordinate 1,320 downwards.
TAGAAGATTATTAAAACTTTATAGACCTTTTTTAAATCATATTTTGATAATTTTACTAACATTTGAACATCCCCCTAAATATTTCATCGATTGATTTCTTTTCTTTTATTCTTAATTCATCCGCATCACTAGAAAGAATTATTTTTCCATTATCTATAAAAATCACTTCATCTAGTATTCGTTCAATATCTGATATTAGATGTGTTGAAATAATGACACTTGCTCCTTCACTGAAATTATTTAAGATTGTATCCAAAATATAATCTCTTGTTGCTGGATCTACTCCACCTAGTGGTTCATCTAAAATATATAATTCTGCACTTCTTGACATTACTAATACAAGTTGTACTTTTTCTTGCATTCCTTTACTCATTTTTGATAATTTTAAATCTAAATCTAAATTTAAATCTTTTAATAATTTTCTTGCTTTTTTAGAATCAAAGTTATCATAGAAATCTTCAAAGTAATGAATTACCTCTTCTACTGTCATAGATTTATCTAAGTAAGTTCTCTCAGGCAGATAAGAAATAATTTTTTTACTTTCGATTCCTACTTCCTTTCCGTTTACTAATATTTTTCCATTTGTTGGTGTTAATAAGTCATTGATTAGTTTAATTAATGTTGTTTTTCCTGTTCCATTTTTTCCAAGTAATCCGATAATCTTTCCTCTTGGAATTTTTAAATTAATTTTTTTCAAGACTTTTTTATTTCCATAACTTTTTTCTAAATTGATACATTCTAATAGTTCCATTAATCTTCTTTCTCCTTATTATTAAAATATTTTTTTATTTCTTCTTCCGTATATCCGATTGCTTTCATTCCTTCTATATATTTTTCTGTCAAGTTCTTTGCATATTCGAATTTTAGTGATTCAATAATCTTTTTATTTTCTGTAATATATTTTCCTGCAGTTCTTTCAGTGTATATTAAATTTAGACTTTCTAGTTCCTGCAGGGCCTTTTGCATGGTATTTGGATTTACTTTGGCTTCCAAGGCTAAATCTCTCACAGATGGTATCTTCTCTCCAGATTTGAACTTACCAGACATAATTTCTATCTTCAGTTCTTCCACTAATTGTATATAGATTGGAATGTTATTATCAAACTCAAACTTCATAGTTTATGCACCTTCCTATATTGTATTATTTGACTAATACAATATTACAATTAATTTGGGATTTTGTCAACAAAAAAATAGTATCTAGTTTTTACCTAGATACTACTCAGACTGTAGACAAACCCCTGATTTTTTTCAGAGGTTTTCTTATGTAAAGTTTTTTAAACTGTTTTTTTACAAACTTTTTAATATTTTTTATAAAAT
>CATLHA010000084.1 GCA_949948745.1 uncultured Caryophanales bacterium | reverse complement strand
TTACCATTTCTTTTATATTCTCATAACTACAATTAATAAAAAACTCTTCAATATCCATATATTTAATCTCTAGAACTCTTTCCTCTTTCACTTTAGGATTTCCTTGTTTCATTACTTTAAAACAGATTGGATAGATTGTCTTTTTTATAGGTTGGTAATGATGATCTATAAATTGAATCACAAAAGGCTTGGCATCTAGTAAATAATTTTTTCTTGTAATTTCAATATTTGTTTCTTCAAAACATTCTCTAATTGCAGCATCTATCGGCATTTCAGAGACTTCTATATGCCCCTTAGGACAAGAAATCACTTCTTTACCATATATTAATTCTTTTGTGGTAAGAATTTTATCATTATAAAAAACAAGAGCCATTGCACTTTCTTCCACTTTATAATCTGATAAATGAATCCAATAATAATTCATTTTGTTAAAGGTTCTATCCAATATTCCTCCACACGAAAGAATTACTTTTTGTGAAGCTATATTTTGTATATCTGTGGTTAACAAAAAATCTTTCATACCAACATCTAAACCTAAAAGCAATATTTTCTTTAAAGCTGTTTTAGCATAACCTTTGTTTCTTTCCCAAGGTGCAATTCCATAGCCTATATGTCCTGCATAATTTAAAATGGGTTCATTGGTGTCCATACGAAGGTTAATTCCTCCAACGATTCTATTATCTACATATATCAAATAATAATTGGCCAACACAAATCCTTCTGGTAAAGTATCTTTATGTTTATACTTTTCTAATTCTTTTAAAAAATTTGAAAATGTTAAGTTTTGTGGATTAAGAACAAAAGGGATTTTTTCTTTTCCACATGCCGCTTTATATTTCTTTTCAAATTCGCAAAATAATACTTCATCTTCTTTTGTTATTTCTTTTAATTCAAGCATATTTTTCCTTCTTTATTTTTTGTTTTTTTTATTAACTAAATCAAACCTTCTAAACGAGTATATTTTAATGTTTTTTTCTTTTTTTCGCAATTAATTAAATTTGAATTTTATTAATACACCATAAAAAAATATTATTTTTTCACTATCACATACATTAGTGAATCAAAATCTGGCAATGACTTAGTAATTCCTTTTTCTACTATCGAAAGTCCATTTTTCTTTATTTCATTTTCAAAATAATTAAATGATACCATTCTGCAAGAAGTCGAATTTACCAACACTTTACCAATTTTATGTTTTCGTTCAACAATATCGAAAGCTTTGTTAATATCTGTTTGCATTTCTATTTTTCCATCACCCATTGAACATATTAAAGCTAACCCTGTGTCAAGCAAATGTTCTCTAATAAAACTAAAATATTTGTTTCTATCTTTATCAAGTATTAACATATGAATGACAGCAACAGAAAAAATAAAATGATATTTTTTGTCTGTATTACTATTAAGAAAATCAAAAACGGCAAAATTGTTGAAGAATTGATTATATTTATTTTTACAGTATTTAATAACTTGTGGTGAAATGTCAGTTGCAGATAAATTATATCCTTCTTTTAAAACTGGATAGCTATCTCTTCCTTCCCCACATCCCAATTCTAAGATATCTAATTTATGAGAAATATTATATTTTTTTATGGTTTGTAAAACGATTGGAGTAGGAATATCACTCGACCAACGACATCCTTTTTCATGCATAACTTTATACCTACCATCATAAGCTTCGTAATATTTTTTCTTCATTTTAATTACCATCTCTTTCTTTAGCAATATTATATAATGTTAAAATATAAACTATCTAGTTTATTAAATAGTTTCTAGATTTAATTCTAATGATTCCTTACTTATAGAAATGTTCATTTTCATAATTACGTTATATCAACATCATTATAATATTTTTGCTGTCTTGTTCATTTTATAATAAAAAACCCCCTTTATTGTAACATCTCTGTCCAATAAATGGGGTATATTCATTTCCTATGGAGCAGATGACGGGAATCGAACCCGCATAGCAACCTTGGCAAGGTTGTGTTCTACCACTGAACTACATCTGCATTATGTGCTATATAATACTAGCACATAGTTCTTTTTTTTTCAATATTAAATTTTTATTTTTCTAAAATTTCTTGTATTTGTAAAATATTCTCCATTAAACATCTTGGTAAATGGAAAGGTCCTTTAAAAATATTTCCTTTTAGAGGAGTTGATACAGATCCATCTCTATGTAAATATCCATACCATTCACCATACTCTTTATCTTTAAAATGACTAAATGAATAATCATGAACAAGTTTATATTTATCTAAATATTCTTCTTTATTTGTTAATTTATAAGCCATTAAGAAAGCAATTAACATTTCATTATGTGGCCACCATAATTTCATATCCCATTCTAATGCTTGCACAGGTTTATTAGCGACATCTACGAAATAACGTAAGCCGCCAACATCACTATCCCACCCTAAGTTGAATGACCAATTCAAAATATTTAAAGCCATTTCCATTAATTGTTGATCATGATTACGATAAGCAGCTTCATTCATCAAAAACCAACTTGCTTCAATTGAATGTCCAGGATTAACTAATCTTCCTCTTGAACCTTCTGCGACTGAACCATCTGGATTTACATTTTCAAATACAGCTTTGAATTCAGGATGATAATGTAATTTTATTTCAGCAATTGAATCATCAATAATTTGATGATAATAATCTTTTCTTTCAACATCAATATCTCTTAAAAGTTGACAAGTTACTAATAAAATCATTGGACTAGCTAATGAAATTGTATTTACTGTTTCAGGATTAAATTTTGGCTCTGTTTTAATTTCTCCTGATTTCACTTTTAATAATGTATCAAAAGTTTTTCTTGCATTATCTAAATATTTTTTATCTTTAGTTGCTTTATATAATTCAGCTGAACCAACAACTGAAAAAGATTCAGAAAACCAATATCTTCTTTTTTGTATGCTTCTTCCATCACCTGTAACCGTAAAAAACATACGATTATCTTTGTCGTAACATTTTGTTGTAATAAATTCATAAGCGTCCTTAGCAGCTTTTAAATAATTTGGATCTTGTTTAATTGAGTTGTACGCTTTTGAAAAAATCCATAAACCTCTTCCTTGTGCCCATACAGCCTTGTCTGTATCATAAACACTACCATTTCGATCTAAACAAGTATAAAAACCTCCATGTTCTTTATCATATCCATAGTTATACCAAAAAGATAAAGTATCGTCTAATTCATTTTTATAAAATTCTAATAATTCTTCAAAATATTTTAGTGGTAATGGATTGCCATCTTTATATATATCTGGTCTA
>CATLHA010000083.1 GCA_949948745.1 uncultured Caryophanales bacterium | reverse complement strand
TTTGGAAAGTATAGAAGAATTTAAACACCTATATTATAATTAAAATAAGAAGGGAAGAGAAAAATGGATTTTATAGAAAAAATTAAAAGTCAAGTAAAACAAAATAAAAAGACAATCGTATTAGCAGAAACAGAAGATATTAGAACTCTAAAAGCAGCAGAGATTGTAAAAAAAGAAGGTTTTGCAAATATTGTATTAATTGGAATAAAAGAAGAAATTAACATTTTAGCTGAAAAAGAACAAATCAATATAGAAGGAATTACAATTATCAACCCAAAAGAATTTAGTGATTTTGATAAATTAAAAGAAGAATTTTATGAATTAAGAAAAAGTAAAGGAATTACTTTAGAGGAAGCAGAAAAAATTCTATTAGAAAATAAATTATATTTTGGAAACATGTTAGTAAAATGTGGGTATGCAGATGGATTAGTAGCAGGAGCAGTAAATAGTAGTGCGAATGTATTAAGACCAGCACTTCAAATTATAAAGACAGCACAAGATAGTAAAATTGTTTCTTCTTTCTTCTTAATGGATGTACCAAATTGTGAATATGGGGCTAATGGAGTATTTGTATATTCAGATTGTGGCATGGTACAAAATCCAAGTAGTGAGGAATTAGCTGAAATTGCTGCAACTAGTGCTAAAACATTTGAAAAATTAGTAGGACAAACGGCAAAAGTAGCAATGTTATCTCATTCTACCTTGGGTTCAGCAAAACATCCAGATGTAGAAAAAGTAACAAAAGCTGTAGAAATTGCAAAAGAAAAGTATCCACAAATAGAATTAGATGGAGAATTCCAATTTGATGCAGCGATTGTTCCAAGTGTAGCGGAAAAGAAGGCTCCAAATAGCAAAGTGGCAGGTCATGCAAATGTCCTAATTTTTCCAGATTTAGATTCAGGAAATATTGCTTACAAAATTACAGAGAGATTGGCTCATGCAAAAGCCTATGGACCAATTACACAAGGATTAGCAAAACCAGTAAACGATTTATCCCGTGGATGTAATGAATTTGATATCGCTGGAGTAGTAGCAATTACTGCATTCCAGTGCGAAGACTAAGTTTAAAAACTGTTATTTTAAAATAGCAGTTTTTTCTTTATATAATTTTATACTTGTGATAATAAACCAAAACAGAAAGAACTATTTAAGTAAAAATTTTAATAACAAATTTCCACATATGTGCAAAAGTAATAAAAGAAAAAGGAAAGTAAAATAAAGAATTCACAAAAATTGTGGAAAATGTATAATAAAATATCCAAAAAATTCCAAAATTCCATAATTTACCCACAAACTTGTGCTAAGATAAAATCATTAGGAGGAGAGAGTGTTGAAAAAGAAAATAATATCAATTTTATCCACTGTTTTAATTGGAGGAATTTTGTACTATATTACATTACCTGCAATTAATATTCACAGTATAGGATTTTGGTTCTTTCTAGTTTTTATCTTTGCAATTTACTGCACAATAGACTTATTAGTATCAGCAAGAGACATAGAAACTTGGAAAAAAGTACCAAAAAGAATTCTAATCGGATTTACCATGGTAATTATTATAGGAATCGGAATGCCACTAATTAATTTATGTTTATCACCGTTATTCCATGCAAAAGAATATAGTAATCGAATTGAAATTAATCAAGAGAAAGAATTCAGTAAAGAAATAGCACCAGTAGATTTTTCTACATTACCACTACTTGATAAGGCATCAAGTGAAAAATTGGGAGATAGGGTTATGGGACAAATGCCAGAACTAGTATCTCAATTTTATGTATCTGATTTATATAGTCAAATCAACTATAATGATACAATTGTTAGAGTAACGCCATTGGAATATAATGGGTTTTTCAAATATTTTTCTAACAGGAAAGATGGAGTAAAAGGATATATTATAGTAAATTCCGTAACTGGAAAATCTAGTCTAGAGAAGTTAGAAAAAGGAATGAAATATGTTGATTCTGCATGGTTTAATGAAAACCTAACACGTCATTTAAGATTTCAATATCCAACAAAAATTTTTGGAGAAAAAACATTTGAAATTGATAACGAGGGAAATCCATTCTGGATAGTTCCAACAATTAAATACAAAGGAATAGGGTTAAAGGCAGAAATTGCAAGTGTAATTATTTTAAATCCAATTGATGGAAGTTCAAAAGAATATAAAGTAGAGGATGTACCTAATTGGGTTGATCATGTTTATTCAGCTTCCTTAATTATAGAACAAGTAAATGATTGGGGAAAATATAAGCAAGGATTTTGGAATTCTACATTTGGTCAAAAGAATGTAGTGCAAACAACAGAAGGGTATAACTATATTGCAATGAATGATGACGTTTACCTATATACTGGAATTACTTCTGTGTCAACAGACGAATCTAATATTGGCTTTATCCTAACAAATATGAGAACAAAAGAAACTAATTTCTACAAAGTACCAGGAGCAGAGGAATATTCTGCGATGGAAAGTGCTAAAGGACAAGTACAACAAATGAATTATGAGGCAAGTTTTCCACTATTAATCAACCTTAATAATAGAGCAACTTACTTGTTAAGTTTAAAAGATGCAGCTGGACTTGTAAAAATGTATGCATTTGTAGATGTTGAAGATTATCAAAAAGTAGAGATTACGGATGCATCTGAGGGAATAGAGAAAGCAAGTGAAAATTATTTAAACAAAATATGGTCAGAAGATACCAAAGTGTCTGCATCAAAATTAGAAAAAGAAATTCAAATTAAGAAAATAACATCAACTACGATAGATGGAACAACACATTACTATATAATAGATATAAATAATCAAAAATATAAATGCTCTATTAAAGTAGCAAGAGATATTCTTCCATTCTTAGAAGAAAATGATAAAATAAAGATAGGATATCAAGAGGAAAAAGAATTAATAAGTATAGATAAAATATCAATAGAATAAAAAAATGTGTAAAAAAGGATGACAAGTTCATTCTTTTTTTAATTTCTAGTAACAAAAAATGAAAAATTAGAATAAAATGAAATATATAAGAATATATAGGAAAAGGGGTTAAAGATAGAAAAAAAAGAAAAAACAACAAAAAAATAAAAAAAGTCGAAAAAAAGAGTTGACTAAGAAAAGTAGAAGTGATATATTAAATGGGCATTCACGAAAAAGGGGATGCAAAAAAGGTATATCAAAGAAGGGTCAGCACAAAAATAAATAAAAAAAAATAAAAAATGTGTTGACAAAGAAAAATAAGTTTGATATATTAATGAAGCAACTTGCAAAAAGAGAAAAAGCGAGTAGCGAA
>CATLHA010000082.1 GCA_949948745.1 uncultured Caryophanales bacterium | reverse complement strand
TAAAACAATTATATCATAGTCTAATTTTTTCTAATATATATCATTTTACATTATTATAGCTCTCTCCAATAAGAACAATAATTTCATCATCAGATAAAGTATCATCTAGAATAATACTAACCCAATTCTTTTTACTCATATGGTAAGCAGGAAAAATTCCATTTTTTCTTAAAAGGTCTTCAGTATGATTATCTGTTTTTATATTAATTACTTCGATTTCTTCCTCTTCCTCAAGTCCTAGCTTTCTTTTATCAATACTCATAATAATTCCAAACCATTTTCCATTGGCAGAATTTCGAAATACACCATAATCTGGATATGTTTTCCATAAAAATTCTGGTTCAACATGATAGGTTAACTGGATAAAATCAGTAACTCGATTAGATTGATCATGTATAAAATATTGTTTAGTAAAACAAAAATTAAAAATATCTTTTAAAATAGATTGATAACTTTCTCTAACTTTATTTACAAATTCTCCTGTTTGAGTTAAAACACGAAATCCCAAATACTCCTCGTCAGAATCTATATCGAGAACCTTTCCGGATAGATTATTTTTTTCACTAATTGTAATAATGGCTTGAAATCTTCCATCCATAAATAGAGTTTTATAAACATAAAAATCATTTTCTTTCTGGAATCCATATTCTAATAATTTATTAAGATCAATTTTACCATGTTTAAAAATATCCTCTTCAAAATTCATAAAGAAATCATCTCCTCATAAGATATAATTTAATTATAACAGAATAATAAATTATATAATATTGGATAGTAGAAAAAAATATACTTGCATTCCCTCAAAATATCGAGTATTCTAAAGTAGAAAGTCTAAAGAATTAGTTGACAAAAGGACGTGAAATAAATGAAAAAAATATTGTTAACAAGTGCAGGATTTGAAAATGAAAAAATTAGAGAAAAATTTTTAGAATTGGTAAATAAGAAACCAGAAGAGTTGTGAGATTTGACCATTAAATAAGGTGTGTCAAACGAAATTAAAAAATAGCTGTTTGATAGGAGAAACTTTAAAAATGAAATATAGGAATACATATGAATTTAAGTTATTAAAGAATGAAACAGTAGAATTTGTCTCTAATAATGCATTATTAAAATATAAAGAAAAAAATAAGAAAAATTCGATAATATTAACATCCAAGAGAATGGTTTTATTAAGTGAACCAATGGATCAAGAATCATTCCGCTTTGGAAAAATCATTAATTATCCAATTAAAAAAGAAATTTTATTTGAAACAGAATTAAATGCTATAGAATATATTGAGTTAAATGACTTATATGATAAGTATGTGCTTAAAAATGGAGATTATTTTTACATAAATGATCCAACAATTAGAAAGAGTGAATTATTAAGTAAATACAAAAAAATTACAGCTTAATTTCTATTTAAAATCTATTCATAATCGACAAATTCTATTAATTATGGATAGAATTTGTAATGGATAGGTGATAAAATGATATCAACAAAAAAGAAGACATACATAATAAATTAAAAAGGAGGAAAAAATGAAGAATAAAAATATATACCTGCAGTTCATTATATCTATACTGCTAATTTATATCTTTTCAATATCTGGTCAATCAATCAAAGATTCAACTGTTTTGATTTATATATTAATTTTTGTTATCCCAACAATTCTAGTAATAGATGGATTCCTATATTATTTGAAATATAGAAAAAACTTATTAAAATTAATAATATTAACAATGTTAACAATATTATCTTTGGTTCCACTTATTATTTATAATACAAAATCTAATACATTGACTTACTTTTTATACCTAACAATAATGTCAATAATTGGAGAAATTATTGGTTGGATATATTCAAAAATTAAGAATAAGAAAGAATAAAGTAGTATACACTACTTTTTTAATAGGAGAAAATAACATGAATCAAGAAAAAATAGGTGAATTTATTGCAGAATTAAGAAAAAAGAAAAAAATAACTCAAGAACAATTAGGAAAACAAGTGGGAGTAACTGGAAAGGCAGTTTCCAGGTGGGAAACAGGAAAGAGTTTGCCTGATATATCGATAATTAATGAAGTTAGTAAAATATTGAACGTGACAACTACAGAATTATTAAATGGTGAAAAATTATTAGAAGTAAACCACAACAATATTGATGAAATAACAGAAAATAGTGTAGACTTTTATAAATTTAAATTAAAAAGAAAATTTATAAAAATACTAACTATATTATTAATAATGTTTCTCTCATTGCTTTTAGGAACATTGTTATTATTTTATCTAAATAATTACAATAGTTGTAAAATTTATAGTATTATATCTTCTAACAAAGAATTTAGTGTTAAGGGGATTTTTAATATTACGAATAAAAAAGATATATTAATTGTTAGTCAATTTGAATACTTTGGTACAGGAATTACTGACATATATGCAATTGAATATAGACTAATGCAAGAAGATAAAATGTATTTTAAGAATGGGGATATAAAAAGTTTTAAATTAGATGAATATTCTAAAAAAATAGATTTTAAAGAATATTTAAAAAATTTAACAATTTATTTAGAAAATTCTAATAAAAAACAGAATTTTAACAATATAACATCTAAACCATTATATGTAGAATTCAGTTATATTGGATATGGTGGTGAGACATACAATTACACAATTCCTTTAGAACTAAAAAAAGAATTTTCAAATTCCAAAATTATATATTAATGATCTTTATAGAAAATTCAATTAATAATCGAGTGATTCTATTAACAGTGGATAGCACTTATTAACAATAAATGATATAGTTAGATTAGCAAAAAGGAGGATTTATGAAAAAAAGGAATATTTGCTAGTCCACGAGTTTTATTGTTAATAGGTTTTATTTTTATTTTTTCCTATAGCAAGGTATCGGCACTAGAAAAATGTTATCGAATTAATAATAATAATATTTGTATTAATAATGAACAATACGTAAATTTAGAAAAAATAGGATTTTCAGATTTAGAAATAAATAATTTAGATAACGAAGAATTTAATAAAAATAAAAATTTAAAAGGAAAAGTTGTATCGAAAAAAATAAGCTACTATAAAGATATTTATTACTATAATGAAGATGGAACAATTGCAACAAATGAGCAGATAGTAACAGCTGATGAGTATAACAAATTTAATCCGATTAGTATTATATCACCATATGGATTAACAAATGGTTATATAGAAACAAATATGAAAAAAATGACAACAACAATAATATGTCTAGGAAATACATATCGATACAAAATTAGCTTAGAATGGAAAAGTAACCCTAAAGTTAGAAGTAATGATATTATTGGAATAGGTATTGAAAATGATAAGGTCTATTATATAGGAAATAGAACTTTTAATCAAACATATTGTATTTCAAATAGCAATTGTACAAGTAATAGCTCGGCAAATTTCAAAAATCAAGAAACTGGTATTGGCGCAAATTTTACATTGCCAAACGGAAATTATACTATATTAAATTCGTATTTGTATTTTGATGTAGGTAAAAAAATAAGTAATGTTACGTCAATGAAAGCATATGGCGATTATAAGCATGCTATAAAAACAACTAACTCAGTTGAAGCTAATAGTTATAATATTAATGGAGGAGGAATTAATTTATTTTCCAGTGTGATGAGTAAATATGATTCGATTAATACTTCAGTTGCACAGTGGACAGGCAACTGGTAGCCCATTTTACTAACAACTTCTTTACAAGTTAATTTATATCTGTACGAGGAGATGTTATAAATATTATGTAAAAGAGGTGATAAAAAAATAAATGTAATTTTGATTATTTAATA
>CATLHA010000081.1 GCA_949948745.1 uncultured Caryophanales bacterium | reverse complement strand
TTATAATGAGTATTCTCTTTCTTACAAAATCCCTTTAATCTAAGCTTATCATAAGAATAATCTCCAAATATATAATCAAAATCATCAAAATATTCAGTATACCTATTTAAAAAATCTTCTCTATTAAATCCATCTTTATAAACTTTAACTAATCTATATATATTATTTCCTAACTCTATTTTTTCTTTCATATTATTCACCTAATTTAATAATAATTCAATTTATCGAAAAAATCAATCAATAGGAAGTGTAAATAAAGAAGAATCCTTACTAATACCACCACTATAATAAGTAGGAATTTTTCCTTGAATCATTTTAATAGAAAGAGGAATATCAAATGAAATTACTTTTTCTTCTGTTAAATATGGAAGTAATATTTGTACTGCCACCTCTAAATGAATACCCACTTGAAGCAAAGCATTATTTATTCCATAAGATTTTATATCCGTCGTAATATTACTCAAGACATCTCCAGTATAATGAATACGAATTGGTATCTTAGGCCCTAAATTAGAAAAAAGAGGATTTTTTGTAATTAAACCGATTGGAATTTCCTGTAAAACCCCTCTCTTTAAATTTTTTAATTGATTTTCTGTTAAATAACTAGAAGAAAATAAAGAAGTATCAAAAGTACCATTTTCTAACTTTTTCAAATTTTCTAATACATAGGATGTAACACTATTTAATAGCTTATTCACAGTAACAGAATTAAAATCAACAGTTTGAATAGAACCATCTGAACTAGTCACTGTTTCAAATAAATTTTCAAAAGATAATTCATCCATATTAATAGAAGAAATTGACTTATTAACCACAATACTAGAAATCTTTTCTATTTCCAGTTCAGATGTTTCAAGTAAAATAGGTGTTACATTTTTTCCTAGAAGTCTTACAAAGAGAAAAACAAAACAAAATACTAATAAAAAAAGTAAGAAAAATTTACTATGCATTTTTAGTTGTTTTCTTTTTTTCAAATACATTCTTCTTCGCATGACACACCTCTATTAAAAGTTTATGCCAAAAAGAAAAAAGTAGAAAATCTACTTTATCTTAAGAAATATATAGTAAGTAAAATAGACACAACCTCAAATACTGCAATACTCACTAGAATATAAAAATTTACATTCCCCAAATCATCCATGGATTTTACTTTTACATAACTATTCGTATTAGAAAGTTCATTATTCTCTAATTCTTTTTCATTATCTAATGTTTCATTAGTAGAGGATAAAATTGTTAATGTATCGCCTGGAGTTGTATCATAGATATTAGAAACAGAACTTCCTATTGGTGTCTGTGTAGTCACAGCACCATTTGTATTTAAAGAATCTGTAACATTCTGAAACTCTTCTCCTAAACCAAATGCAAAGTTATAATTTCCTGAAGTGTTTTTCACTGCAATTTGAGCCATTCCCTCTTTTCCAAGAATGTGATTTTCAAATATAGAAACCGCTGAGGATAATTCAGGAGAAGCTTTTAAAAGCATTGAATCATAATCAACATTGGTATGAAAAGAAGAAGATAAGTCTTGAATTTTTCCCATAATCTTAGGATCATTAATAAGATTATCCTCACTTTTTGAAAAATTACCGAATTTCACTTGAAAATCTTCTTTATTATATTGACCTTTTACCATTTTCATTCCAAAAGAAGCAGATGCTAAAGTTGGATCCATGGCAGAAGTCATCATTCCAACAATCATCATTTTCATATAATCCATAGATTCAGACTTTCCCAAACTTGCCGAAATAACAATAGCTCCAGTAGAATCAATTTCTAAATCAGAAGTTTCTTTCATAAAATCAGAAGTTTCCTCCTCTTCTAGTACTGCATCTAAAATAATATCATCAGAAACATTCTCAGTCGCATCCATTACTTGATCCATAGAAAGTGTAACATCCGTTTCATTCTCTCCAATAATTTTTTGTCTTTCTTTTAAATATTCAACAGTTCTATCAATATTATCTTTCAAACGATCAACATCTTCTTCTGTTTCTATACTATCACTAAAATCTTCAGAGTCACCGCTAATTTTTACTCCAACATCATTTAATTGATTTTCAAAATGATCTGCAATATTTTTTCTAATATCATCAACCTTATCTCTAGAAAGTTTTTCCTTTCTATCTCTTTCATCAATGATTCGTTGTAAAACTTCAGAAACATATTGACAAGCCTTATAAACAGAATCTTCGGAACTTAATTCCCTCATCGTATCATCTAAAATATCAATAAATTCACTCGGAATATCATACATACTAATAAAATTTTGTATTTCTAACTTTACTTTTTCTATTGTATAAACACTTTTTAAACTTTCATTTAATATAGACAAATACTCAATAGTTTGATTCAACATCTTCTTCTTTTCACGATAATCTAAAGAATATTCATCTAACATAGAAGCTCTCTCATCCATTACTAATTTTCCCCCTTTTAATGAAGATACTGGTATACAATAAATGCAATTTCTACAATTAAGAAAATGATTATCGCAAAAACAATAATTTTAAATATACGAGACTTTTTAGAAGGTTCTTCTATAAACAGCTCATCCTCTTCTGATTCATCCTCAGCCTGAATCAAATCATCACTAGATAAATCCATAGACTTTGTATAAAAAGATTCATCAATAACTGTTTTTATTTCTGTTTTCGTTTGATCATTATCAATCATATTCGTTTCAATAGTTTGTTCTTGTACTTGATTTAAAATATCACTAGAAATTAGTGTTTCATCAATATTAGTTGGCATTAAGTCATCTAACAAACTATCTTTTTGACTTTCCTGTTCCTGTTTCTTAATTTTTTCCTGCTCAAGAATCTGATTAATATCATGAGTCATTGTTTTTGAAGTAATTGTATTAATTAAATTTTCTAAATTTTCTTCTTCCTCATTTGATAAAACGTCTACTTTACTAGCTTTTTGTTTTAATTCCTTCATTTTAGCTTGTGTTAAATCTGTAAGAATATTATATTCTGTAGTTTTCAATTTTCTCTTTTTTTCTAAATCTTCATCACTATCTTCACGATTTCTTTTTGCCTCTTGTAATACATGGTTAATATCAAAATCTTTTGGTGATTTTTTTGAAGTATCAGGATAAGAATAACTATAATCTCTAATTTTCGTAGTGTCTGAAGTATCCTCTATTCCAAAGCTTTGAGCACCTTTTGTTCTATGATATGACTCCCTACGACCCATATTTGTATTATTTAACTCACTTAAATCAATTGCATGTGCATCTACTCTAGAAAAATTTGTATATGCTGAATTTGTATACAATTCCTCATATACTTTTTGATTCCGTAAAGTACGACTATGAACATCGTTTGATTTTTTTGTCTGATAACGATTCATTCTACTTTCCATTGTATCACCTATCTTCTTATATAAAACAATCATACCATATCTTTTCATAAAAAAAAAGACAAATACAATTGTTATTTTTAATGTTTTTCAGTATAATTTAATAGAAGAAAGGAAGTTATATTATGAAAGCTAAAGTAAATAAAGATATTTGTATTGCTTGTGGAGCTTGTACCCAAATAGCTGAAAACATTTTTGACTTTGGAAAAGATGGTTTAGCAGAAGTAAAAGAAGAAGTAAATACAATTAAAGAAGAAGATAAAGAAAATGTACTAAATGCAGCAGAAGGATGCCCAGTAAATGCAATCGAAGTTGAAGAAAAAGAAGATTAGAAAATCTAATCTTCTTTTTCAGAGTGTTGACAAAGTTCAATACTCTTTTCTTTTTTTATAAAGTGTTATATAATTAATTTGTAAGGTTGCTTATTATCTCAACAATTTTAAGC
>CATLHA010000080.1 GCA_949948745.1 uncultured Caryophanales bacterium | reverse complement strand
AATCATCAATTTCTTCTTGATGAAGAAGTGTTCTTTTAATCATTTTATCAAAACCAGTTCTCGCCCGAGTTTTACAGTTGATATTACCTCAAACATATAATTCACTTAGATTTTATCTAGGTTTTCTTTTGTCAAGAAGCCTTCGTTTTACTGTTGTATATCATTGTATATTGTGGTATGATTATCTTGTAAGGTAGTGATTATATGTTTGTAAAACAAAATAAATCTCATAAAGGTATCCTTCTTACTTATACAATAGGTTATAGAGAAAATGGTAAAGTAAAACATAAAAACATTGAAACAATTGGATATCTAGATGATTTAAAGAAGATATATGATGATCCTATTGCTCATTTTAAATCTTTAGCTAAAGAAAAGAATAATGATGAAATTAATGAAATTACTATTAAAAATATTAATTCAGCACTTATTGATTCCAATTATTCATCAAAAAACTTAGGTTATATTTTTTTAAAGAAAATATATGAAGAATTAGGTTTAAAAAAGTATTTTAATTCCAAACAAAAAAATCTAAAAATTACTTATGATTTAAATCAAATTTTTTCTTTATTAGTCTTTTCTAGAATACTTTATCCAGGTTCTAAAAAGGAAACTTTTGAAGGAAGAAGCAATTTTTTTGAAACATTTGAAAATTTTGAATTAGAAGATGTATATCGTTCTCTTGATTATTTTAATAGTTACAAAGAAGATATTGAAACATTACTTTGGGATTCTACCAAAGATGCTTATAATCGAGATACTAGTCACACTTATTATGACTGTACTAATTATTATTTTGAAATAAACTATAATGATGAGGATCTTGTTGATGAAGAAGGAAATATTTTAAAAAAGAATTATCGTAAAAGAGGTCCCGAAAAAAATCATAGACCCGACCCTATTATTGAAATGGGGCTTCTTATGGATTCTAATGATATTCCTCTTGCTTATGATTTGTTTCCAGGTAACGAATCTGAAAAATTATCTTTAAGACCAATTCACACTAGAACAAAATCCAAATTTAACTTGGGAAGAACTATAGTTGTTGCTGATCGTGGGCTTAATACCTCTGACAACATATTTTATCTTGCTGGTAAAAACGATAAAGAAAATCTAGATGGTTATATATATGGCCAATCTGTTCGTGGTGCTGACAGAGAGTTTAAAGAATGGATTTTAAATCAAGAAGGATATGTAAATGAGCCTATTTACAAAGACGACGGCAAACCCGAAATGTTTAGACAAATGATTTTTAATAAAGAAGGTCGCTTTACTGGTTATGAAAAGAGACAAGAATTCTTCAAACATAAATCTAGAATTTATCCTAAAGAAATAACTATTAAACGCGACGGAAAAAGGAAAGTCAAAGTTAGAACGGATCAAAAACAAATGGTTTATTTTTCTCAAAAATATGCTGACAAGCAAAAAAGAGACAGAGACCAAATGATTGAAAGAGCTAAAGATATTATTGCTAATCCTAAAAAATATGATAAAATCACTGCTAAAGGTGCTAAAAGCTATATTAATAATATTAAATTTGTTAAAGATACTGGTGAAATTGCCGAAGGTTTAGATTTATCTTTAAAACTTGATAAAATAGCTGAAGAAGAAAAGTATGATGGTTATTATTCTATCGTAACTAGTGAACTTAAAATGAATGATTATGAATTAAGAAAAAAATATCGGGGTCTTTCTAGAATCGAAGACACTTTTAAAATTACTAAAACTGATTTAGAAAGCAGACCTATTTATGTTTGGACAAAAGAACATATTGAGTCTCACTTTCTTACTTGCTTTGTCGCATTAGTTATATTAAGACTTTTAGAACAAAAAACAAACAAAAAATATTCTATAGCAGAAATGATTGAAAGTATGAAAAAATTTGTTTCTACTCCATTAGATCATGACATAAATATACAAACCTATATTGATACCATTTTACTAGACTTTCAAAATATTTTTAACATCGATTTATCTAAAAAATATTTGACTATTTCCAAAATTAATAAAATTTTTAAAAATTTTTAAAAATACATTTCAATATACAACAACTTTAAAATGAGCAATCCCTTTGTTTATCTAGGTTTGCTCATTTTTACTGTAAAACTCAAGATTATAATATGATTTATATAGAAATTCAAGTATTTTAAGGAATTTTTTTTCTAAAAATTATATTGTGTAAAATAAAATATTAAATTCTCGATTCTAAAGATTTAGAGAATTTAGTTTTGTAAACATAATATATACTCATATACTAATTAGTTCAAATTAACGCTTGAAATAATGGTAATATATAATATAATAGATTTGTTGCTTGGGGGATATGGCAATGCTGAGGAGCAACCAGAGCACTAAGTAATAGTATACGAAAAGGAAGTTGATATACTTCTTTTTTTCATAGCTTTCTTTTCGGAACTCAAAAGCGATAAACCTTGGGGTTTGGGGCAGAGCCCCAAAAAACAATTTACTATTAAAGTAAAATAATATATAATAAGCCAGTTTCATTTGTCATGAAAGGAAGGTTTATTACAATGAAACAAAAGCATTTAACTCTTGATGAAAGAGAAACAATTGAACAAATGATAAAAGAAGGATATAGCTTTACTCAAATAGGAGAAAAAATTGGAAAACATAGAACTACAATTTCCAAAGAAATTTTAAATCATAGATTTTTAAAAGAAAGTATTCAATATAATTCATATTTTGCTAACTGCATTCATTCTGAAACTTGTGAAAATAATGGATACAAGGGATGCAACAAATCTTGTAAAAATTTTGTTGAAAGAGAATGTCTAATTTTAAAAAATACTCCTTATGTATGTAATGGATGTAGTAAGAAATCTAATTGTAGATTTTCTAAATATTATTATAGAGCTAAAGATGCAAATAACGAATATGAATCTTTTAAGTCAGAATCAAGAATTGGCGTAAGAATATCGCAAGAAGATATCTATCAAATAAATAGTATCATTACGCCTTTAATTAGAGATAAACATCAAAGTATAAATCATGTATTTATTAATCATCCAGATTTATTATGGTTTTCAAAGCCAACGTTTTACTCTTATGTTAACAGTAGTTTATTTTCTTTTAGAAACATTGATTTAGTACGAAAAGTAAAGTACAAGCCAAGAAAAGACAATGAAAAAAGAAGAACTAGAACAGAGTCTATCATTAGAATCGGAAGAACCTATCAGGATTTTTTAGATTACACATCGTTACATCCTGATTCATCTATTGTTGAAATGGATACTGTTGAAGGCATTAAAGGCGGGAAAGTTTTTCTTACTCTTTTATTTAGACAATCTAATTTTATGCTCATATTCTTAATGGAAAACAAAACTATGGAATGTGTTGAAAAAGTTTTTGTTACTATAAGAAAATTAATTGGTAATAAAGAATTTAAAAGGATATTTGAAATAATCTTAACCGACAATGGAAGTGAGTTTTTCAATCCTATTAGTATTGAAACTGATTATCAAACTGGCGAAGAATTATCTCATATCTTTTACTGTGATCCATCTGCTTCCTATCAAAAAGGAAGTATCGAAAAAAATCATGAATATATCAGATATGTAATTCCTAAAAGTAATTCTTTTAATCATTTAACTCAGGAAAGTTGCAATCTTCTTGCTTCTCATATTAACTCAACAAGCAGAATTATATTACGTAATAAGACACCTTATGAAGCTGTACAAACCCTATTGGATAAAGAAATAATAGATAAATTTAATATTCAATACATTCAACCAGATAATGTAGATTTATCTCCAACTTTATTGAAAGGAGAAAGTAAAAATGATTGATGAAAATATTATTAACTTACAAGATATAAAAATATACTCTAAAGAATTATTAGAGTATATTCAACGTAATTTCTTTATGACACTTGAACTTAAAGAAATTTTAGCCTATTTCAAAGCATCAATATCAGAAATAGACAATATCAATAATTATATTTTAGAATTAGAATCTAAAATAAGTGAATTAGAACAATATATTTGTTATTAATGTTCTAAATTAAATTACAAATTACAAATGACAAATGAAACATAAATATCACTTATAATTTTAACTATATAATGACGAGAATTTAGTTATATAATCTTTAAAAAAATGATATTTTCGTCACTTTTTTGCATGAAATTAAAAACTTAATTTCTCTTCATTACTTATAGATTAACACTATTTTTGATAATTTTCAATAAATTTAAATATAAAAATACACATTATTTTCAGAAAATAACGTGCATTTACTTATAAAATTCATATTACCAATCTTTACGTGAATTTAGTTTTTAATTCAACGAAAGTTTATCAAGTTATA
>CATLHA010000079.1 GCA_949948745.1 uncultured Caryophanales bacterium | reverse complement strand
GATTTATTATACTTCTAGAAGTATAATAAATCAAAAATTATAAATAGAAAGGGATCAATCAAATAGATTAATATTTCTATAAGATTGATTATACGAGAATATAATGAAGAAAAAGGTTAGAATTATTTTTGCTATTTTCCTATTAATGTTAGGAATAGCTTTTGTTTTTAGTAGTACCTATATCTTTTCTAAGAGGGATAAAAAAGAAAAAATAAAATATAAACAAGAAGTTTTTAAAATGTCAGAAATAGAAAATCATGAGATAAATAATCAATTTGATTTTTTACTAAAAAAATATCACCATCATAATATTATAGCTTTTTTAGATATTCCAGGAGTTTTAAAAGAAGCAGAACCAATTGTACAGGCTAAAGATAATGATTATTATTTGAGCCATAATCTTGAAGGAAAAAAAGATATTAATGGGGCAACTTTCTTGGATTATAGAAATAATGTGTTTACTGATAACAAGATTTTAATTTATGGGCATAGTAATTCCGAGTTATCATTACCGCTTTCTGTTATAGCGAGATATGCTGATGGTGCTTTTTTTGAAGATAACAAAGTAATTTATCTTTACACCAAAGAAAAAATATATGTTTTTACGGCGTTTTCTAGCTATGTAGAAACGGATGATTTTGACTATATAAATTTAAAAAACTATAATGGTCTTACTTGGGTAGAACATCTTGAAAAGTTCAAAAATAAGTCAGAATATAAAGTGAATGTTCCATTAAAGGAAAATAAAAAAGTAATTATTCTACAAACTTGTAGTCAAGAGAAAAAGTATAAAGATTATAAACGCAAATATCGTTTGTTATTTGGAATAGAAGAATAAAGTATTAAATGAAAAGAGATGGACATTTTAAATCGTTCATCTCTTTTAGTTATACATTACTTGACGTGTATCAAAATTATATATTTTAGTTTTTTGTGCATTTCTTATTTTTTGTTCTTTTTTTACTTGTTCTAACGTTTTATCTGGGTGCAATCCAAAAGGTATTTTTCCTTCTTTTTTACAAGAAGCAATATGTTCATATTCAATTTCGGTAAATTCACTTACATAATCTTTCCATAATTTATACCATAGACAAATATCTGAATTTTCTGAATGAATGATTTTATTATTTTGATCATATTCTAATACTACACCAAAATCTGTAGTTTTTAGGGCACATAGTCTTAATACTTCATTTAGAACACTAAGATCTTCTATAATTTCATTTGCCTTTTGTTGACAACATTTTTTAGCAAGAAAAACCTTAGAATTTTTTGTTTCTTTTTCTAGAATGGTTTGTAATTCTTCAAAATATGACATAAGTTGAAATAAATCTAACTCATTGTAATATTGTAATGATTTTTCGGCTGTTTTTAAGAAACGTTTCGCACTTTCTAATATAATTTGTTTTGGAATACTACTCATTTTTTCCCTCCTTTGTTAATCATAATGAATAAAAAGAAGAAGTATAAAAAATAACTACTTCTTCTTAATTAATACTACATATAACGTTTTATATTCTAACATTATTTTCTTTAATTGTCAAATAAAATATTTTTTCTTGAATATACTTATGGTATAATGGTTATTAGGATGTGATTAAAATGAAAGTAATTGTCAGTGCTGGTGGTACTGGTGGTCATATTTATCCAGCATTAGCTATTATTCATAAAATACAAGAACAAGAGCCGGATAGTGAATTCTTATATATTGGTACAACGGATCGTATGGAGCATGTGATTATTCCAAAAGAAAATATTCCATATTTAGGAATTGAGATTTCTGGACTTGATCGAAAACATTTGTTTAAAAATTTTAAAGTGTTAAAAAACTATCAAAAAAGTATCAAAATTTTAAAGAAAAAGATTAAAGAGTTTGATCCTGATATTGTTTTAGGAGTAGGGGGGTATGTTACTGCACCTGTTGTTTCTACTGCTAAAAAGTTGGGATATAAGACATTTATTCATGAACAAAACTCAATTCCTGGAGTTTCTAATAAATTTTTGTCTAAATATGCCGATAAAATAGGAGTTTCTCTAGAAGAAAGTTTACAATATTTTCCGAAAGACAAAACATTTGTTTCTGGAAATCCTAGAAGTGAAGAAATTAGTAAAGTATTGCCTATCTCTAAAAAGGAAATGGGATTATCTCCTAATAAAAAATTAGTACTTATTGTTATGGGATCTTTAGGGTCTACTACAATGAATTTAAAATTAAAAGAAATTCTTCCTTCTTTTCAAAATAAAGATTATGAGATTGTTTTTGTTACAGGAAAAGGATATTATGAGAAGTTTCAAGATGTAGAAGTACCAAGTAATGTGAAGATTGTTCCATATTTAGATCAAATGCTTTCTGTTTTAAAGAAAACAGATTTGATTGTAACTAGAGCAGGTGCATCTACTATCGCAGAGATTACTGCAATAGGACTTCCTAGTATTATGGTTCCAAGTCCATACGTTACACATAATCATCAGCTAAAAAATGCACAAGCTTTAGAAAAGAAAAATGCGACAATTATATTAGAGGAAAAGGATTTTACAAAGGACAACTTAATTGAAAAAATTGACTTTATCTTGAATGATTCCGCTATTTATGAGAAAATGAAAAAGAGTGCAAAGTCGTTAGGAGTAGAGAAAAGCGCAACTAAAATTTACCAAGTACTTCGTACTTTAATAGATGGGGAATAGACATGAAAGAAATAATAAATGAGATTAAAAAACATGAATATGGGAAAATCTTATCTGATGTATCTTTGAAGGATTATACAACTTATAAAGTTGGTGGAATTTGTAGATATATGGTTTTTCCCAAAAATATAGATAGTTTAGTTGAAATTATTCGATTACTTAAAAAGAATAAAATTAAGCATATGGTTTTAGGAAAAGGTTCTAATGTATTATTTAGTGATAATATATATGATGGAATCATTATTAAATTAGATAGCTTTGATTCTATCCAGTGGAGAGAAAACAAACTAATTGTAGGTGCTGGAGTTTCTTTAATGAAAGTGGCTTTGATGGCTGTTCGAAAGGGGTTATCTGGTTTAGAATTTGCAACTGGTATCCCAGGTTCTGTTGGTGGAGCTGTTTATATGAATGCAGGAGCTTATAAGAGTGATATGGGATATGTTGTATCTTCTATTAAAGTATTAACTCCAAAATTGCGTGTAATTACTATGGTAAATAAAGAACTAGAATTTCATTATCGTACTTCTTTTTTGAAAACTCATCCAGGATATATTTGTTTGGAAGCTACGATTAAGTTAAAGCCTGGAAATAGGGAAGAAATTGAAGAATTGGTTCAGGAAAGAAAAAAACGTAGGTTAGAAACACAACCGTTAGAATATCCTTCTGCTGGAAGTGTATTTAGAAATCCAGAAGGGTTATTTGCAGGTAAATTAATTGAGGATTTAGGTTATAAAGGTTTAATAAAGGGTGGCGCTATGATTAGTGATAAACATGCTAATTTTATTATTAATTATGATCATGCTAGTGCACAGGATATTAAAGACCTAATTGAGTTTGCAAAAGAAGAAGTAAAAGAAAAGAATAATATTGAATTAAAAGTAGAACAAGAATTTAAAAATTGGGAGTAGGCTATGGATAAAAAGGTAAAGAAAAAGGTAAAAATACGTATTTTACCATTTTTAATAGTTTTTATTTGTCTTTTTCTTCTTTTCCTTTTAGGAAAAGTTCTTTTAGAAATGCCTATTCTTAATATTATTGTTACTGGAAATGATGTTGTTACAGATCAAGAAATTATTGAGCTCGGTGAAATAGAAGAGTATCCTAGCTTTTTGTTAACATTTTCTAGTTCTTTAGAAAAGAAAATTGAAAGGAGTCCTTGGATAACTTCATGTAAGGTAAGCAAAAAATTCTTTGGAAAAGTAAAGATTAAAGTTAATGAAGCAATTCCTTTATTCGAAAAAGTAGAAGAGAAGTTGGTGGTATTATCGAATAGTCAAGAAATTTCAAGTGATGATTTGAAAGTACCTATTACAGGATTATTAAATCATGTACCTAGCACTAAATATAGTAGTTTGATTAAAGAAATGAGTAAAGTTGATTCAAGTATTCGTTATTTAATTTCTGAAATGACATATTTACCTAATGATCAGGATAAAGATAGATTTTTATTATATATGAGTGATGGGAATTATGTGTATTTGACATTAACTAAGTTTGAACATATTAATTATTATGAACAGGTATTAGAAAAATTAGATGGAAAAAAGGGAATTTTATATTTAGATTCAGGAAATCATTTTCAGATTATGGAAGAGAACATTTAAGAATAAGGGGATTCGAGTAAAGTCGAATTCTTTTAGTTTGCAAAAAAATGTCGTTAAAGATTTAGTTTACAAGAAGTTACTATTGTCAAAAAGGCCTGGGGGGGGGGGGAATTTTAT
>CATLHA010000078.1 GCA_949948745.1 uncultured Caryophanales bacterium | reverse complement strand
TTAGGTAGTTTTGTCCATTAAAGTTTACTTGACAATAATTTGTATTATAATCTAGATTTTCTTTGTCATTATAGTCTTGATAAATCATTCCAGAAAAATATGCTTCATTTCTTAATAATAATTTTATGGTTATCTTCCTATTTGCTTCTAGATTGAGCTTATAACCTCCACTTTTTAGTACTAAATCCAATCGATTACTTTTTCTAAACATATTACTGGATGGTATTTCTGTACTAAAAAATTGTCCTTCCATTACTGCTTCTTTGGTTAGTGGCAAGATATCCTCTAAAATAATTCCTAAATAATCTTTGTGTTCTGTTATGATTTTTTTAAATAGGGTGTCTTCTATCGCTGGGATAACACGCCCTTCTTTTTGTAGTTGTTCATATAATTTTAATTTAGCCATAAAAATTCCTCCTTTTGAGTTTCTTATGACTATATCAAAACATTTTTTCTTTGTAAAATCGATGATTTCTAAAATTAGAATAGGAAAACGGGGCGAATTTTCAAAATTTCCTAAGAGAAAATTTATTTTCTAGTGTCTTTTTTCCGATATTTTTGAAAATTACTAAAATTTTACTTTTTTAATTAATTTGTTTCTTTGAATCGTTATAAATATTTAAAATGATACCAAGTAAAATCATATAGGATAAAAGGGAAGAACCACCGTAGCTAATAAATGGTAAGGTGATTCCTGTGATTGGTAAAATTCCTAAAGTCATTCCAATATTTTGTATTTGTTGATAAAAAAGCATCATTGTTGATGAAATGATAATTAATTTATCCGTTAAATTTTTTGTGTTTTTTGAAATGTTAAAAAGTGAATAATCAAATATAATTAATATGATTAACAAAAATGTACTTCCTAATAATCCAAAATTTGATGCATATACAGAGAAAATAAAATCTGTTCCTGCTTCTGGAAAATAAAGGGGTGTATTTTTGAAGCCGTGACCATATAATCCACTAGATCCAATCGCTGTAAGTGAATTCTCAAGTTGCATTCCTGTTCCATTTTTCCAATCTAGTAATCTATCAATTCTATAAAATAAATCAGTTCCCATAATATCTACAAATATTTTTTGTTGGAAAAAGTACATATATAAGAATATTAGAAGTAAAAGTAAAATAATACTTCCACTAATTATAAACCATTTTTTTTTGATGGGAGATACAAATAGTATAGATATACAAATAATAAAATATAGAAAAATTACTCCAGTGTCTGGTTCTAAAAAGGTTAAAACAGCAGGAAGTAGGAATATTAAGATTACTTTTCCTATTAGAATAATTTCTTTTTTTATATTCCATTTACTATTATTTTCAATACTATCACTTACTATTTTACTAACAATTAAAATTAAAAATATTTTCATAAATTCACTTGGTTGTATAGAACCAATTCCAGGAATTACAAACCAACATTTACTATTATTTATTGATTTTCCAATAAATAGTAAAAGTAGTAAGAAAAAATTTCCTATAAAATATAAAAACCAACTCCATTTTTTTATATTTTTGTTTCCAATTTTTATAATGAAGAAAACTATTACAATTCCTATTAAGTACCAAAGAAGTTGTTTATAATATAACTTTCCTAAAGAAGGAGATAAATAATCACTTGCACTATATATTGTTAATATGCTAATTATTAGAAAAAATAGTAGACATAAAAGTAATGTGTAATTAAAGATATATTTTTTCTTTTTCATAATTATCCCTCTTTTTTTATTATTCTTAGTTTTAAAAAAAATATACAAGTCATAAAGTAGAGTAGGAGGAAAATCATGAAAAAAGAATTACCTAATATTTATAAAAATCAGTTAAACAAAGATATCAACCGTAATTTAGATGTATATCATGTAAAAGATACTTTAAATTATACTAAGGAATCCAATCGTAATAGTCAGTTAACTGTTGAGCAAAAATTAAAAAAATTATTCCAAAGTAGTCGTTATATTTTTAATATTGAAGTTAAAATTATTACTAGTAAAAAGGAATATAATACGAAAATCGCAGGTAAAGTTAAGAATAGTATTGTTACTGTTGATGGAGATACGATTCCAATTATTGAAATAGAAGACATCATAATAAAAGACCGCTTATAAAACGGTCCTTTTCGTATTATGCACATCCAATATAGGTATCAGGAAGGCAACGTAGAGCGCCAACACAATTTAAGTTAAGAGTAATAAATGAATCTGTTCCAACAAATGGAAGAGTATCTGCTGTTGATTCAGGATTTGGTGCTAATACGCGGCAAGTACAGCAACATCCTTCTACATTTTCAACTCGTAAAACGCTACTTGTACCAGTTGTACCATTTAGAGTATATGGAAAATTCCAAAGTCCGCCATCACTGCAGCGATAAAGTTCGATTGGTCTTGTATTAAAACAAGTAGTAGTTGGAATTGGTCCTAAGAATGGACGGTCACAACCTTCAGGAAAGCAATCAAATTTGTCACTTTTATTTTGTAGAGTAGTGATTACTTGTAAAATGTTCGCGATGCAACATTGTTGATTATTATTGTTGTTATTTGTATTTTCATTTGGACACATGTGGGGTTCCTCCTTTCTTCATGGTTTGTGATAATTTTTTATTTTTCTATTCAAAATTATCTATTATAAGATATTCTAACTTTTACCTTTTGGTGTATTATGATTTGTTAAAAAATTTAGATTTTTTTAATATCTTTTCAAAAATTATATTCTATTGTATAATGTTATTGGTGATTAAAATGGATTATTTACAATATGGGATTATTATTCTTGTATTAGTGATTATTGCTTTAGCAATATTAAAGGCCACAAAGAAAGATGCACATTTAGAATTAAATAAATTAGTAGAGTATCTTGGTGGAAAAGAGAATATTATTTCGACAGAAACTAATCTTTCTAGATTTAAAGTAACTTTAAAAGATGTTGGTATTGTTAATAAAGAAGCAATTCAAAAACTTGGAGCAAAAGGTGTAGTTGAAATTGATAATCAATTAAAAATTATTCTTGGCTCTGAAAGTAAACAATTAAAAAAATATATCGATGATTTAAAATGACAAAAAAAGATAAATAGATTTTAAATTCGACAATATTCGACTTACAAAACACATATAATAGTCCTGAAAGAAGGAAATTATATGTGTTTTTTTAGAGAAATATTTTTATCTATTAGTGTGTTTGTATTTTTATATTCTATTTATAAGTATTTTGTTAATAAAGAAGATACCTATAAAAATGTTTGGAATTACTCATTATTTTTAGTTTTAGGTTTTCTTACTTGTCTTTTATTCCCTAAATTAATTATTTATTTTTTCTTAGATATATTTATTCTTTTAGCTTATAAGAATCATTTGTTGGGAATAGGAGTGTTTTTATCAGGAATTTTATTTTATTGTTTTTGTAGTATTAATTTTTCTTTTTCCTATGTTTTGTTTGGACTATTGATTTGTTATTTTTTAATTTATATATATTTTAATAGCAAAAAAAAATCATATGATGATAAGTTTTTATATTTCAAAGGATTTATTCTTTCTTTTTGGTACTTTTCTAATCTTCCATTTACAATTTATTCTTTCTTAATTTTTCTTTTATTCTTAATTATTGAGGATATTTTATTACTTCATTTAAATCCAATTATTTATGATAGAAAGGAATTTTCTATATCAGAAACAGAAGATAGTTTGTTTAAAATTACTCATGAAATTAAAAATCCAATTGCAGTCTGTAAGGGGTATTTGGATATGATTGACTTAAAAAACACAGTAAAAGCTTCTAGATATATTTCTATTATTCAAAATGAAATTTCTAGAACACTTACAATTATGGATGATTTTTTAAGTTTAAAGAGATTGAAGATTCATAAAGATATTATGGATTTTAATCTATTATTAGAAGATGTCGAAAAAACAATGTATTTCTTATTAAAGGAACATCAATGTACTTTGGAAATTTCTTTTAGCGATGATGAAATATTTATTGTAGCTGATTATGATAGGTTAAAGCAAGTATTAATTAATCTTCTTAAAAATAGTCTGGAAGCTTCTTCTAATTATATTTCAATTACTACAAAAATTAGAAAAAATAATTTAATAGTAATTATTCAAGATACGGGGTGTGGTATTTCAAAGGAGAATCTACCACACTTAGGAGAGTTATTTTTTACTACAAAAAGCATTGGTACTGGTGTTGGTGTACACTTATCTAAGGAGATTATTAGACTTCATTATGGCAAAATTTCCTATACTTCAAAATTAGGAAATGGTACAAAAGTGCAAATTGTTTTACCAATTGAAAAAGAAGATTAGATTTTCTAATCTTCTTTTTCAGACTGTAGACAAACCCCTGATTTTTTTCAGAGGTTTTCTTATGTAAAGTTTTTTAAACTGTTTTTTTACAAACTTTTTAATATTTTTTATAAA
>CATLHA010000077.1 GCA_949948745.1 uncultured Caryophanales bacterium | reverse complement strand
TATAGTATTATTATTTCGGCTGTTTATGCTATAGTGGCTATTTCTTTTATTCCTTATTTATCATATTTAAGATTACAAAGAGTGTATAGTGAGTTTATTTTTGAACAAATTCAAACTTATACGACCAATGTAATTATGGAATTTAGTACGACACAAAGTTTTGTTAAGTCACTAGAAGGAGTAAGAGACTCTGGAGTACTAGAAAACCCTGTTTTGGCAGATGTTTCGCGAATGATTGAAATGTCTTATCAAAATGGTACGGTAGATGAATCTGTGCAATATTTTAATGAAAAGTATCCATTTTATATGGTTAAGAATATGCATCAACTTTTCTTACAAATAACAAAAGAAGGTGCTAGAGATGCAGGACAAGCTTTAGAAAATATGTCAATGGATATCGACTCATTGGTAGAAGGCGTTTATCGAGATCAAATGGATCGAAAACATTTTCATGGGAGATTTATAAAGTTTGGGGCTATTTTGTATATGCTGATCATTGTAATACGTTTTATGTTAGGTGAAGAAAACTATATTAATTTGCTTGATATATGGTATGTACGGATAATACTTCATGCGATTGCTGCGATTAACTTTTTCTTCTTGTTATCAGGTGAGAAGTATTATAATGAAGATGTGGGGGCAGAATAATGCAAATAGAAATTATTATTATAGCAGCGATTGTATTTCTGATAATGACTGTCAGTGGACATATTAATATTAATCAAATGATTAGTGATAATCAAATGCTTTTCTTAAAATTGAAGGAAAGTGATTGGGACTTCTTAGTTAGAGCAAAATATGGAAATGAAGCTAATTCTGATATCCTTTTTAATAAGAGAATTAGAGATGCTTTGATTGTAATGGTTGTTGCATTTATGTTTTTCCTTAAAGATTTAAATGCAGTAAAAGTGTTGTTAATATTTGTTATAGGTTTATTTATATTTAAGATGCCTTATAATGATATTAAGAGATATCATAAAAGTCATATTCATCAAATTGATGCGATGCTTCCATATTATTTGAAGGGGCTTGAAATCTTAATTCAACACTATACTGTTCCTGTTGCTTTAGGTAAGTCAATGGCTGAGGCTCCTGAGATATTTAGAGAAGGTCTTCAAGAGATGATTGATGCAATTAATGCTGGGGATGATTCGATTGAACCTTATATGGCTTTTGCTCGTAAATATCCAGTTCGTGATTCAATGCGAATGATGCGTCTTTTATATCGTTTAGGATTAGGAAGACAAGAAAGAAAACAAGAACAATTATTGACATTTTCAAGATCTATTTCTAGCTTACAACAAAAAGCAAGAGAAACAAGATATAAAAATCGGTTAGAGAAAATGGAGTCAAAAACCATGAGTATGCTTATTACAACAGGGATTGGAGTTATGATTTTACTTGTTTTAGCAGTTGTACAATTGATGGGAATATAATGTGTAAAGTAAAAAATAAAAAAATTGCTATTTTTAGAAAATTTAGGTATAATAATAACAGAATGAAGGAGGAATTATTAAATGAAAGAAGCGACTGGTGAACTTAATATGACTGTTGTTACAGTAGTTGCAATTGCAGCAGTGGGGGCATTCTTCTATGCGTTTATTTGGCCAGGAATTCAAACTGGACTTGCAAGAAATACATGTTCAAATATGTGTCCTACTCAAAGTAATCTAACTGATGAGGAGTTTTCTGGAAAAATTTCTGTAAATCTTAAGGAAAAAACTTGTACTTGTCCTGATGGAACCGTAATGAATTATAAAGATGGAACATCAAGTTAATAAGAGGATATAAAGATGAAAGAGGTACAAGGAGAACTGAATACTGCGCTTATTGTGGCTGTATCAATAGGGGTCTTAGCGGCCTTTTTTTTCGGTTATATATGGCCTGCGCTGAGATATAACTTTCAAAGTCAATCAGCTTGTAAGAGCGCTACTTGTAATTGTGATGCGACAAAAACTATAAATGGTTTGGGTCCTAGATTTAAGAAGGGTGATATAGATTATTGTCATTGTTCTTATAAAGGTAAACCAATTGAATGTGTATATAAAGGATAGTGATTAAATATGAGAGAATCGATTAGTATGACAACGGTGTTTCAAATATTTGTTTTATTTGTGTTGCTTTTTACAGCAATAATGTGTTTAACAATCAATAATGCGAATGCTTTTGGGGTTAAAGATGAAATTGTTAACATTATAGAGATGGCAGAGGGGAATTATTTGCAAGGCGATAGTTTAGACCCAGAGATTGTTGAGGCTTTTAAAACTTCTAAGTATCGAACTACTGGAAGATGCGAAGATGGTTATCAAGGGTATGACAAAGAAGGAAATTCTGTTAGCCAAAATAATAGAGCAACTGTTTGTATAAAAGAAGTTAATGTTAAAGATGGAATTAATAATTATTTAAAAAGTAAAGGGCTAGTTGTAGCTGAAGATGATTTTAATAATGGTGTTTATTATCAAGTGATGGTATTTTTTCAACTAGATTTGCCTGTTGTTAATCAAGTATTTAATTTAACTAGCAAAGGAGAAACACGAATTATTTATAAAGATGGAGTGTAGGAGTTGATAAAATATGCGGGAAGTATCTGGTACTACGTGGTCATTTCAAATGATAATTCTTTTTATTCTAATTTTTGCTTGTTTCTTGACTTTGGTTATCGCTTACTCTAAAGCATATACTATTAAAAATGAAATGTTAACAATTATTGAAAAGTATGAGGGAATTACTGAGGGAAATGATGGTTCACTTGTCGTAATTAATAATTATTTAAAACAAAATTCTTACAAAACTTCTGGTGTTTGTCCTACTGATACAGAAAATTGGTTCGGAGCTCTAGATTTAAATGGGGGTTATGAAAAGGCTCAAGATGGGAAAGGATATTTGTATTGTTTTCAAGAAATAAAAAAGAAGAAAGATTATGCTTATAATATAAAAGTTTTTTATCGCTTTTATTTGCCTGTTTTAGGAGATATTGCGACATTTACAATTGATGGAAGAACAAATAATTTTCGAGGAAATGAAAATAGAGTAACAAAGTAGGAGATGACTAACTATTAGAAGTCAAGGGCTTTTTGATAGTTTGTTATAAATTGGAAAGAAACCCATGCCAAAAAGATTTCACAAAAGTGAAATTTTGAAAAAATTGCAAATAGTAAATTTATTTCAATAAAGACGGATCAAAATCAATATCGTTTTTCTCTAAACAGTAAATAACTCTAATCAGTTTTTTACAAACATGAGATAAAGCAACTCTATGACATTTACCTTCAGAACGTTTCTTAAGGTAATAATCATAAAATTGAGGTGAATATCTTAGAATAATCATTGCAGTATTCATAATTGCATATCTAAGATGACCAGAACCATGTTTCACCATCTTACCATTAGTTTCTAATGTACCTGATTGGATAATACTTGGTTCAAGTCCAGCAAAAGCTAACATTTTATTGGGAGAGGAGAAATTTTTAATATCTCCATATTCAGATAAAATGGTAGCAGCAGAAATTTCACCTAATCCTGGAATGGATAGCATTCTAGGATTAAGATCTTTGATAATTGTAGAAATTTGTTTATCTATTGGAGCAATTTTATCATTAAAAACATGAATGATAGAGACATAAGTAGAAATAAGTAAATCAGAATTATCATCATGATAACCAACTGATTCTTTAGCAAGTTCTTTTAACTTAGCAAATTTAGCATAAGAAAATTTGCCGTGAGAGTAACTTCTAATAGAATCATAATCTTTCATTAAAGATATGTGAGTAGTATTTTTATATTTATCTAAAATATAAAGTAAAGTCCCTGAAATTTTATTATTAAAAAAAGGCTTTAATTCAGGAAAAGACTTGTCTAACTCATTGGTTAACAATACTTCAAATTTACTTCGTTCTTTAATGAATTGTTCTCTACTTCTGCATAGTGACTTTAATGTGTAAATGTTGTATAATAAATCCGAATTTGGAATGTAAGGAATAGACATAAGATAATTAGCTATAGTTAAACTATCTGCTTTATCAGTCTTAGTTCTGCGTAAACTTCGAGCTTTTAAAAATTGATGTACAACAAGGGGATTCATTTTCATAAATGAGTAACCTTGATTGTTTAAAAACAATTCCAAGTTCAAAGAATAATGTCCAGTTGCTTCGAAAGCAATATGGACTTCGGATTTATTATAGGATTTCAATTGGTCCAATAATTGTTGAAATCCTTTTTTGTTGTTTTCAAAAGAAAAATTTTCTACAATAACTTCACCTGTATTAGAGATAATACAGAAATTGTGTTTATATTTTGATATATCAATACCAACATAATATATCATTTTATAAGCACCTCCTTAAATTAGTTTGTTTGCACTGAATGTTTGACACAGAACTTCTAATTATGTAATCACGTAATCTAATAAAACATCGATTAGTAAAAAAACTAACGTGTTAACTAACTAATTAACAATAAAATTAAAAATCTGTGGTTTGAGTCATCTCCAACCAGTCCATTAAATGGCTGTAAATTTATAGGGACAAATCCACAGTGCGAAATTTATTTTACTTCTAGAAGTAAAATAAATCAAAAATATAATAGAAAGGGATCAATCAATAAGAAATTAATTAATATTTCTATAAGATTGATTATACGTGATATTGTGCTAGAAAATAATTATTTTGAACTTTTAGAAGATATTAAATCTACTTTAATAACTACTAGAAATAAGGTTATAGAAAACGCTAATAAAGA
>CATLHA010000076.1 GCA_949948745.1 uncultured Caryophanales bacterium | reverse complement strand
ATGATAGTAGAGGAGGATAGGTTAGATGGATATAGCAGATAAGAAAATGGTCGTTGTGAATGAAGATGGTACAAAAGAAGAAGTAGAGCTATTATTTGCTTTTGAATTTAATGATACAAAAAAAGAGTATGCAGTTTATACTCAAAATGAAAAAGATGAAAGCGGGAATATTACAATTTATGTTTCCTCAGTATTACGTGATGGTGAACAAGTACGTTTAGGTGGTATTGAGAGTGACGAAGAATGGTCTAAGATTAAAGACGTTTTAAGGGAACTTTCAAAAAAAGAATAGAAAGGTGGTAGTTTTTTATGGACAGATTAGAGATTAGTAATACTACTCCCTATAATCTTATTGGATCTGAACTTCCTAGAACGATGGATTTTGAAAAAATTAAATTACGTCAAACTAGTTATGAGACAGCATTAGGAAATTTACCTAATATTCCAGTAAAAGTAGTTGAAGTTGCAAAAAAGGAACTTCAAGAGGAAGATACAGTAACTTCTGAAGAAGATAGAGAAGAAAAATCGTTAGATAGTAATATAACTTTAATTGCATTTCCTAGAGAAGTTTATGCTGGAAGTTATAAAGCTTTAAAGGTTAAGGGAACAAAGATAGATGCAATTATGCATGGTGTTGGATTTGAACTTCCACCAAGAATTGAAAATACAATTGTTAGTGAAGAAGGTCAAAAAACTGAGACAGAAGTAAAGGAAACCGAGGAAGAAACAGTTGAACAAAATGATAGTACTGGTTTATATGGTACTATGTCATTAGATGGTCTTCTATCTATTGAGAAATATGATAATGAGGTTGCTACTCCAGTAGATTCTTCAGTTCCTACTGAAGAAGTCCCAACAGTTACTCCAGAAGTTGTTTCTTCTGAATCAGTAGAAGAAAAAGTTGAACCAAAAGAAGAAATTTCACAAAATGATGTTCAAGAGGAAGTAAATGAAGAGTTTTCTCAAGAAGAGATACCTACAGAAGATATTGCTGAGGAATTCAAAGATGTTTCAAAAGTATATCAATTCTGTGAAGCAGTTGATGAGCAACGCGCTAAAACTGAAGAAGCTACAAAAAAAGCAAGAGAAGTAGTTCAAGATTTTACTGAATATAAAGAAAAATCACAACGTGAAATTGAGGATTCAAATCGTAGATTACAGGAAGCAGGTGACGGTCAAACGGAAGCAGAACAAAGATATCGTACAGCTGAACAATTAAACCAAGATGCTTTAAGAAATTTAATTAATACTGGTAAACGTCAACAGGAAGTATTAAGAAATAGACAAAGAGAAGCTGAAACTCAAATTATTGATATTACTGAGCAACGTACAAAGTTGGAAAATGAAAATACTAAGTTATTAGCAGATAATAAAGAACAAACTGAGAAATATCTTATGAGAACTGAAGAGTTAGACAGTCAAACTCAATTAAAGAATGACGAAGCTGCTAAATGGGATGCTATTGCTAAGGCAATGGAAGATCCTGAAGAGGATTTTATGGGATTCATAAATTTTGAAAATGATTCAGAATATGAAGAAGAGCATTCTTATGGTAGAAGAGCTGCATAGATAAATATATAAGGAAAGCACTAATAATTTTAGTGCTTTTTTCATATTCTTTAATAGGTGCATTTCATGAAAAATTATATTTATTATTATTATCAATTAGATGTAGAAAACT
The DNA here is from genome assembly GCA_949948745.1 of uncultured Caryophanales bacterium. Lineage (GTDB taxonomy): Bacteria > Bacillota_I > Bacilli_A > RF39 > UBA660 > Alloscybalousia. The sequence continues at coordinate 3,089 of CATLHA010000076.1, read as the reverse complement.
TGCGTTATGTACATGGTAAGTATTTTTTTCATGATTTAAAAAATCAGTATATATTAGAAAGTACTTATTATTCTAAAGAAATACTTCAAGATATTTATTATTTACAAAAATTTCTTCAATCTAAGCAATTTTATTGTCATGAGATAATCAAAAATACAGCTTCTGAAATCTGTACTATTATTGATGGAAAATGTTATGTTTTATTGAAAATAGAAAACAATAGTGATAAGCAGATTGAAATGGAAGATATTCTATTGAAGCAGAATGTTGTTGCAAATGGAAATGATTTTTCTAGAATTACTTATTTTCCTTGGTTTCATTTATGGGAGAGTAAAATAGACTATTATGAACAATATTTTTCTAGTCGAAGAGAATTATCCTTTGATGAGGAAGTTTTATTACAATTTTTTATTGGAATTGGAGAAAATGCCATTTCTTATCTTAAAGATACTTTAAAGAGCGTTTCTTCTATATCAGAAATTAATTTAATTCCATCGCATCGTAGAGTTTATTGTAATATGAGTTTTATTGATTTTTATAATCCATTGAATTTGATATTAGATGTTCAGGTTCGTGATATTGCAGAATATTTGAAAAATAGTTTTTGGATGAACTGCTATAATTTACAGCAAATAGAAATAACACTTGATAAAGTTAATTTTTCTAAAATAGAGGCACAAATCTTTTTCTCTAGATTATTATTCCCAAGCTTTTATTTTGATTATATTGAAAATAATGATGTTCCGAAAGATTTAGAAGGAAGAATCACAGAATATTTATTATTCATTGTAGATATTTATACTTATTTAAGAAAAAAATACGCTATTAATGAAATAAAATGGTTAAATAAAAAAATATAGAATTTATTCTTCTATATTTCTTACTTCAATAATTTCAGGTATCTCAGATGTAATGGCAATTTCAATTCCTTCCTTTAATGTTGTATCAAGCATTGGACATCCTACACAGTGGCCCATCATCTTTACATATACAATATTATCTTCTAGTTTTACAAATTCAATATTTCCACCATCACTAATTAAAAATGGTCGAAGTTTGTCAATTACTTCAATTACTCTTGTTTCTAGATTTTTTCTATTTTTATCCATAATTCTCTTCCTTTTCTTTTTCTTTTATTATATGCTATTTTCTATTGTTTATCAATTGTATTTTAGTTGTTTTATTTTTTAAAGTTTGTTATAATCTAAAACGAAGGTGTAAGTATGAAGAAATATGAAAAAGGAAAAATTGTTACAGGTTGTGTTACGGGTATTGAAAAATATGGTGTGTTTGTCGGTTTAGACGAATTTTATAGTGGTCTTATTCATATTTCAGAAATTTCTCCTAATTTTGTTAGAAATATCCATGATTATGTTAATGTTGGTGAAACTATTAAAGTAAGAGTTGTGGAAACTGATGAAGAAAATTATCATGTTAAACTTAGTATACGCGATTTAGATTATCGTTCTAATGCAAGAAATCGTAATCGAGTTGTTGAGGTAGGAAAAGGTTTTTTCCCATTACAAAACCGTTTAGATGGTTGGATTTTAGATAAAATAAAGGAAAATTCTCAAAAGAATAAAAAAAAATGAAAAAAATTATAAAATAGTATTGCATTTTAAAAAATCATATAGTATAATTTGAATTGTCATTACGAATTAGTGACATAGTTTAAACCAAAATTTAATATTTTGGGCGATTAGCTCAGTTGGTTAGAGCACCTGCCTTACAAGCAGGGGGTCATAGGTTCGAGTCCTATATCGCCCACCATTATGCCGAAATAGCTCAATAGGTAGAGCAACTGATTTGTAATCAGTAGGTTCCGGGTTCGATTCCTGGTTTCGGCACCATTTTTTGCCTGAGTGGCGGAATAGGTAGACGCACAGGACTTAAAATCCTGCGAGCTTCAACACTCGTGCCGGTTCAAGTCCGGCCTTAGGCACCATATTGTGGAGAGGTAGCGAAGTGGTCAAACGCGGCAGACTGTAAATCTGCTCCCTTTGGGTTCGATGGTTCGAAACCATCTCTCTCCACCACGATATTGCCTCATAGCCAAGTGGTAAGGCATCAGACTTTGACTCTGACATGCGCTAGTTCGAATCTAGCTGAGGCAGCCATTTTTAAATTTGCTTCGTTAGCTCAGTCGGTAGAGCATTTGACTTTTAATCAAAGGGTCTGGAGTTCGAATCTCCAACGAGGCACCAATGGAGGAATACCCAAGTCTGGTTGAAGGGACCGGTCTTGAAAACCGGGAGGTCGTGCAAGCGGCGCAGGGGTTCGAATCCCTTTTCCTCCGCCACTTTTATATCGCGGGATGGAGCAGCTCGGTAGCTCGTTGGGCTCATAACCCAAAGGTCATAGGTTCAAATCCTATTCCCGCAACCAAAATGGTCTCGTAGTGCAGGGGTTAACACGTCTGCCTGTCACGCAGAAGATCGCGGGTTCAATTCCCGTCGAGACCGCCATTTGGCTTCATAGCTCAGTCGGTAGAGCAAGGGACTGAAAATCCCTGTGTCGCTGGTTCGATTCCCGCTGGAGCCACCATAAGAAATAATTACTCGAATCATGTGAGATTCGAGTTTTATTTTTCTTCGATAGTAGTTGTTAGAATGAGTATAGAAATTTTCTATAATAAAAATTTTGACGAATTTTCATTAGACCTTAGTTTGGAGATGCGTTTGAAGAAATATATTAGTAAAAACTTTCCTATTGCTTATGTTATTTCTGCACTTGCTCCTGTTTATTTAGTAGGAGGATCTATTCGTGATTTGATTTATGCAAAAGAACCTAAAGATTTAGATTTTGTTGTGTTAGGGAAAAATCATCTTGACTGGGTGTTGGAAGTTTTTGAAAAATATAATATTGATTATAAATTCAATCGATTGGGCGGTTATAAATTTTTATATCGTGATGTAGAAATTGATTTATGGTTATCTAATGATTTATTTTTGTCTATTCAATATAATGTAGATGGTATATTTTTTGAATTACAAACAAATCGTTTGATATCTTTTACATTTGAAGATTTTATGAAAAATAATTTAAGGGTAGTTAATAGAGAAAATAATATAGAAAATGGGAGAAAGGAA
>CATLHA010000075.1 GCA_949948745.1 uncultured Caryophanales bacterium | reverse complement strand
TTATAAAAAATATTAAAAAGTTTGTAAAAAAACAGTTTAAAAAACTTTACATAAGAAAACCTCTGAAAAAAATCAGGGGTTTGTCTACAGTCTGAAAAGTAACATAATATTACTTTTTTTGCATTCTCCAAAAAATAATAAGAAAGCACATGATTATATTAGAACATTACTAAGCGAGCATAAAGTAAATAAATATTATTTCATAAATGAACTTAAGAACATTCCGATAACTGAGTTTAAAGGTTTCATAAATTTTAAATTAATGACTATGATTAACGAGAATATGGATTTACAAATAAATGTAAGCCCAGAGATTAAAAATAGTAAGTTAAAGGAATTAAGCCAAAAAGATAGAATCGATTTATACAATATAACAGGTGTGTTGTTAGACAATGCATGTGATGCTTCAAAAGAAAGTAAGGAAGGGCAAGTAGTATTTACTATGTATAAAGAAAGAGAAGATATAGTAATGATGATAGCGAATACATATAAAGGAGAAATTGATGTTAATCGTGTTTCTGAATATGGATATAGTACAAAAGGGAAAAACCATGGTACAGGATTATACATAGTAGATAAAGTAATTAGTAAGAATCCAAAATTCACAAAAGAAACTAGTATTATAGAAAATTATTTTATTCAAATGATTAGAATCAAATAAAAATTCAAATATATTCAATTAAAAAGGAGAGCATATTTTTATATAATATGGCTTTCCTTTTTCTTATGTTAATAAAATTAAGTGAAGCTTTGAAAAAACATGTGCTATAATGATATAAATGAGGTGGTAATATGTTCAGTCAAGAGACAATAAATGTCATAAAAATTGTGATCACAACATTCTTGTTTTCTGCTTGTATTATGCCATTAATGAAAAGAATAGCACATCATATCGGCGCAATTGATATTCCAAGAACCAGTGAACAAAATAGACATATACATAAGAAACCAATTCCTAAACTAGGAGGGTTAGGTATATTTTTAAGTTTTCTTTTCGGATATATGTTGTTTGGTCAGCATAGTATTAAAATGAATTCAGTCTTAATAGGAAGTTTTATTATTGTATTAACTGGTATTTTGGATGATATTAATGATTTGAGAGCTTCAAGAAAACTATTAGGACAGTTAGCTGCTGCTTGTATTGTGGTATTTTATGGAAATATAGTATTAACAGAGCTTTCTGCATTTGGTTTATATTTTAATTTTGGAATACTTGCAAAGCCAATTACAGTATTCTTTATTGTAGCTTGTATTAATATTATTAATTTAGCAGATGGACTTGATGGACTAAGTGGTGGAATTACATCTATTTTTTATCTAACTACAGGAATTATTTGCTATTATCAAGGAAGAATGGGTAGTTTAGAAATGTCCCTAACTCTAATTATGTTAGGATCTACATTAGGGTTCTTATTACATAATTTTTATCCCGCAACGATATTCGCTGGAGATTGTACCCAATTTATGGGTTTTATAATTGCAGTAATATCATTGTTAGGATTTAAGGGAACAGCACTTACTTCACTATTTGTCCCAATAATGATTTTAGGATTACCAATATTAGATACAGTATTTGCAATTATACGAAGAACATTAAAAGGACAGCCGATATTCAGTGCAGATAAGCAACATTTTCATCATCAATTATTAGGCATGAATTTTTCGCAACGTACAACAGTACTAATTATTTATGTTATTAACATATTATTTGCTTTAACATCCGTTTTTTATGTTCTTAAAGACCCAGTATCTGCGAGAATTATTTACATTATATTAATGTTAATATTCATATGGTTTGTTGTTTATACAAATATTATTACTGAAAAAAGACCGCCAAAAATAAAAGATATAAAAAGGAAAATGAAAAACGAGACAAAAAGAAAGAGGTAGTCTCTTTTTTTATTTGAAAGAAGGGGTGTTAATGATTAATTTTATAATTTATGAGGATGAGAACGAAGCAAGGAAAATGTTTAAAGATATTATCTTAAAAGTGATAGGAACAAAAAATGAAAAATATCAAATATTAGAATATGAAAAATATGATCTTTCCGTTCAAGAAGAAATTATTAAATTAGATGGAAAAAAAATTTTTATACTAGATATTGAAGTTCCTGGAAAATCTGGGCTGGATTTAGCCAGATATATAAGAAAGGAATTAGACGATTGGGAAAGCCAATTGATTATAGTAACATCACATGAGCACTTAAAAGAAACAAGTTTTATGACTAGATTGCTTATGCTAGATTTTGTATCTAAATTTTATGAATGTGAGGGACATTTGAAGTGTGCACTAATGGATGCACTTAATATATTAGATAAAAATAAAAGTTTTTCTTTTACTAAAAACAAAGAACTTTATCAAATTCCATATTCTTCAATATTATATATAGAAAAAAATAAAGATGATACCTCTTCTATGTTAGTAACAAATAAGTCAAAGCAGATAGTAAAAATGTCTATTTCAGAAATTTGGAAAAAATTAGAAAAAGATGATCGATTTTTTAAGGCATCTCGTAATTGTATAGTAAATTTATCAAATATTATAAAAGTAGATTTTACAAACTCTACTATTTATTTTGAAAAAAATAAAATTAATTCTCTATCTAGACAAAGAAAGAAAGAATTAAAAGAACAATTAGGAAAAAGAAAAAGCAGTATTGCTTATACTAGCAATACTACCTCAAAGATGTAATTATCTTTCAATAATGGATTTTGGCATTTTTGGCTCATCTAAAAAGAGAGCAGCACAAGCAGAGCTTGATACCTCAGCGAGAGACATCCCAACATTACCTAAAATCATAGCTAAAAATTGTTTCATTTTATTATTTCCTCCTTGTTATTCCTTAGTACTACAAGCATAACTCTTGTAATTGTTGTATGGAAGATGAAATACTTTATATACAACAGGGTTAATCATAGCACCTTCTATTAACATTGCAGATAGAAGTGTATTTTGGATTAGTACGTTTTGAGAAATCAAAATAAAAAACATAAATACTAAACCACTGATAACTGTTAAAATCTTCCACTTAATTCTCTTTTTTTTATTAATAAGTGGATGATTTTTTGTATCTGCAGGAGCAAATAATAAAAAATTAATCTCACAAAATAAAGCGGTAACTAGTAATACTTTACTAGGAAGAATAATATTACTACATAAATATGGGACAAATAAAAAGATAGTACTAGAAGAAACCCAGCACATCCAACTTTTACTTGCATGAATGCCAAACCCAGAAAATCTTAGAATATTGAAGCAGACACATAAAAATAATGTTTCTTTTAACAAATTAAAAATAGCAGCAATAGTTAAGATTACAATGGCTTTTGTTATCGTTAAATAAAAGGCTTCTAATCCATATTTAATTTCACTCAAAGTATTGTCATTATATTGAGGATAAGAGTTTTTAATAATTCCTACACTTTTTTCTAAAAATAACTGCTTCACAATTTCACTACTCCTTACAATGTTATATCCATTATATTTTAAAAATAGCATGTTTGTATCAAATAGTTATTGTTTGGTCTACTTTCGCTAATTTTTAGTAAATTTTTTTTAAAAAAACGGAAAAATTTACCAAATATCACCAAAAATGTACAAGATTTCACCAATCGACAAAAAACGACTTCAATTTGTGCTAAGATACAATTGCGCAAGGTTGTGATATCACAGTAGTACATGAGGTACAGAATTAAAGGAAGGTGAGGTGGCAGTGATGAAAGGAATCGTTAAATGGTTCAATAATGAAAAAGGATATGGATTTATCCAATATACAGATGAAGAAGATATTTTTGTACATTATTCTGCAATTAATCAAGATGGATATAAAACATTAGCAGAAGGTCAACTTGTAGAATTTCAACTAATTGAAACTAGCAAGGGTCTACAAGCATTAAATGTTACAACAGTCAAAGAATTGCAAACCACTAAATAAAGGTGGTTTTTTTCTTTTCAATTTAGAGTGATTTATGGTATTATATAATTGAGGAGGGATGATATATGAATATATCTATCAGAGGAAGTAAACTAGAAATTACTGAAGCGATGAAAGAATATGCGACGGAGAAACTTAAGAAATTAGAAAAGTATGTCGAAAATCCAGAAAATGTAAATGCTACAGTAATTGTTAAAATTCCAAACCGTCTACACAAAGTAGAAATCACAATTCCATTAAAAACAATAATTCTAAGAGCTGAAGAAGAAAAAGAGGATTTCTACAGTGCAATTGATATTCTAATAGATAAGTTAGAAAGACAGATTAGAAAGAATAAGACAAGATTGCAAACAAAGAAAATTAAAGAAGCAAAAGAGTTTGCATTTGATTACATTGCTTCTATCCCAGAAGAGGAAGATAAAAAAGTTTTAAAAAGAAAAAAAATAGAAGCAAAACCAATGGATGAGGAAGAAGCAATATTACAAATGGAACTTTTGGGACATCAATTCTATTTATATAAAGATATTCAAACAAACCAAATTATGGTTGTGTATAAAAGAAAAGATGGAAATTATGGAATTATCGAGGCTGAATAAGCCTCTTTTTATGTGTTTTAAAAGAAAACAACAAAAAAATAAAAAAAGTCGAAAAAAGAGTTGACTAAGAAAAGTAGAAGTGATATATTAAATGGGCATTCACGAAAAAGGGGATGCAAAAAGGTATATCAAAGAAGGGTCAGCATAAAAATAAATAAAAAAAAATAAAAAATGTGTTGACAAAGAAAAATAAGTTTGATATATTAATGAAGCAACTTGCAAAAAGAGAAAAAGCGAGTAGCGAA
>CATLHA010000074.1 GCA_949948745.1 uncultured Caryophanales bacterium | reverse complement strand
ATGAAATGGGAAAAGTATATTTTCTGATAGGAGGAGATAAGATGAATAGTTTATTTGATAGAGAAGAAATGGAAAAAAAGAAATTCGAGTTTAAACCTCTAGCAGAAAGAATGAGACCAACTACCTTAGAAAACTTTTTTGGTCAAGAAGAAATCGTTGGAGAAAATTCTCCTATTCGACAAATGATAGAAAATGACTTAATTACTTCAATGATTTTTTGGGGACCTCCAGGAGTAGGAAAGACCACACTTGCGAAAATCATTGCGAAACAAACAGATTCCTTATTTTATGAATTATCTGCTGTGACAGCTGGAGTAAAAGAAATTAAAGAGATGATTGAAATATCTAAATTCAATAAATTAAATGGTAAAAAAACAATTTGTTTTGTAGATGAAATTCATAGATTTAATAAAAGCCAACAAGATGCTTTTTTGCCACATGTCGAAAATGGAAATATTATTTTAATTGGCGCAACAACAGAAAATCCTTCTTTTGAAGTAAATTCAGCTCTTTTGTCTAGAAGCAAAGTTTATGTTTTAAAAAGTTTATCGAAAGAAGATATTGTAGGAATATTAACTCGTGCTTTAAAAGAAACCAGAGAATATAGAAAAGTAGAAATTGATCAAGAATGCTTGTATATTATCGCAGACGTTTCTAGTGGGGATGCAAGAACAGCACTAAATACTTTAGAAAATGTAATTAATATTACTCCACTTAAAAAGAATAAAAAGATAATTACCACAAAGAGTCTTGAACAATCTCTACAAAGCAAAATGTTTCTATATGATAAAAATGGAGAAGAACACTATAACTTAATTTCGGCACTTCATAAATCTATGAGAAATAGTGATCCAGATGCAGCATTATACTACTTAGCAAGAATGATTGAAGCAGGAGAAAATCCATTATATGTCGCCAGAAGATTAATTCGTTTTGCATCAGAAGATATTGGACTTGCCAATCCAAACGCCTTAGTTCAAGCAACTAGTACCTATGAAGCATGTCACTATAATGGAATGCCAGAATGTAATGTTAATTTAGCACAGTTAGTTGTTTATTTAAGTCTTAGTCCAAAGTCTAATGCTTTATATACAGCCTATACGGAAGTTGCAAGTGATGCAAGAAAAACAATGAATATAAAAGTTCCACTTCATTTGAGAAATGCTGTAACGAAGCTTGATGAGGAACTTGGAAATGGTCAAGGGTATCAATATGCTCATGATTATGAGAATAAGATTACAAATATGCAGTGCCTTCCGGATGAATTGAAAACAAAAAAATACTATCATCCAACGAGTAGTGGACATGAAAAACAATTCGCTGAAATATTAAAAAAGATTAACGAAATAAAGAAAAAAAGTAATTAGGTGATATTATGAAGAAAATTTTAGTAGTAGAAGACAATATTGATATCCATAATATAATAGAAGAATTATTAAGTAAAGAAGGATTTATTATTTCCAGTGCCTATTCTGGTACAGAGGCATTATTACTTTTAGAAAAGCAAAAATTCGATTTGATTTTGTTAGATTTAATGTTACCTGCGATGAGTGGAGAAGAAATTATAAAAAAAGTGAATCATATTCCAATTATTGTATTAAGTGCGAAATGTTCTAGTGATGACAAAGTAAACTGCTTATTATCTGGAGCTAATGATTATATAACAAAGCCATTTGATGGAAAAGAATTACTTGCAAGAATCGAAGTACAATTAAGACAAAAATATAAATCAGATTCTATGGAGCCATTAAAATATAAAGAGTTAGAATTACTTCTAGATAATCATACATTACTAGTTCATAATCAAAAAGTAAATTTAACAAAAACAGAATATGCCATTATAAAAAACTTACTTTTAAATAGAAATCAAGTAATGACTAAAAATAAATTATTAGAATCTATCAGTATGGATACAGAAGATTGTGATGAAAATTCCTTAAGGGTTCATATTAGCAATCTACGAAAAAAGATTAGAGATTATACAGAAAATGAATATATTGAATCCATTTGGGGGATAGGTTTTAAAATTAAAGAATAAATCTTAACAAATTCTTAACAATTTCTTAACCGTTTTCTTAACATTTTTTTATTAGAATGAATATTGGAAGGGAGAAAAGATTATGGAAATTATATTAGAAACAAAGAATCTTGAAAAAAAATACAAAGATTTTAAAGCCTTAAATAATACCAATATTCATATTGAAAAAGGTGCAATCTATGGACTGATTGGAAAGAATGGAGCAGGGAAAACAACTCTAATTAGAATCATTTGTGGACTTCAAGAACCAACAAATGGTGGCTTTTCTATTTATGGAATAGAAAATAAGGATAGAAGAATATCAGATGTTAGAAAGAGAATGGGTGCCATTATTGAAACACCTACTATTTATAAGGAAATGACAGCGAAAGATAATCTAATAGAACAGTATAAACTAGTTGGGATGCCTGATGAGGATGGGTTAGAAGAATTACTAGAATTAGTAGGATTAAAAAATACTGGAAAGAAAAAAGTAAAAAACTTTTCTTTAGGAATGAGACAAAGATTGGGAATTGCTCTTGCTCTTGTGAATCATCCAGACTTTTTGATTCTAGATGAACCTATCAATGGACTCGATCCACAAGGAATTATTGAAATTAGAGAATTAATCTTAAAATTAAACAGGGAAAAAAGAATCACAATTTTAATTTCAAGTCATTATTTAGATGAATTATCAAAAATTGCGACACATTATGGATTTTTAGATAATGGTTCTATCATCAAAGAAATATCTAGTAAAAGTCTGATGAAAAAGATGGAACACAAAATAGAACTAAAGGTAGAAAATGAAAAAGAGTTTGTGAAGTATTTTGAAGAGAAAAAAATATCTTATGAAGTGATTGATAATAAAACAATCAATGTATATGGAAAACATAATTTAGCAAAATTTATTGCTGAACTATCCAAGAAAAATTTAATAGCAGAGGAAATTCATGAACAAGAGGAATCCTTAGAAAACTATTATATGAATTTGATTGGAGGTAGCAACAATGATTAATTTACTAAATGCAGGATTTACAAGATTAAAAAAGAATAAATTATTTTGGATACTAACTATATTTACCATAGGATTAGCTCTATTTATGATTTATACACAATATAGTGATATGAAGAAATATAAAGAAGTGATTGAAGTAGAGCAATTGATGCTTAATTATTCTACCATCATAGGTGTTGTAATTTCTATATTCGTAAGTTTGTTTTTAGGAATAGAATATTCTGATGGAGGAATTAGAAACAAAATTAGTATAGGACATAAAAGAATCAATATCTATTTATCTAATTTAATAATCATTGTGATAACTAGTTTGCTTTCCTATCTCTTATTTTTAATGATAATTACTATAATAGGAATTCCTTTATTTGGAAATATTACAATTCCTATATCGAGTTTGTTTTCACTACTAGGGTGCATTTTTATTACAATTGTCGCTTATTCTAGTCTCTATACATTTATCGCTATGATGATTTCAAATAAGACAATAACTGCAGTAATATCTATCATGTTGGCCTTTGGTATGATGATGGGTGCACTTATTTGTTTTAGAGTACTAGATACGCAAAAATATATACAAAGTGCTTCTATGGTGAATGGTGAGATGAAATTTGAAGAAGTACTAAATCCTAAATATCCAAGCGAGACAAAGAAAAAAGTTTGTCAAACACTCTTAGATATCAATCCAGCAGGACAGATGTTTCAAATTGTAGGAAGAAGTGCTCCAAATTTAAAAGTATTACCATTATATTCCTTAGGAATTTTATTTACATTTACAAGTACAGGAATAGTACTATTTAATAAAAAAGAATTAAAATAGAGGTGATGACGATGGATATCTGGTTTTATTTATTTTGGATACTGCTAATTGTTTTTTTATTCCTTATTTTAAAAATTTTTCTCATAAAAAAGGAAATTAAGAACATTGATAGAACATTATCGATGATCTTAAAATCAGATACCAATCGTTTAATTACTGTAAATACAAATGACAAAGATTTAAAAAAGTTCGCAAGTTTACTAAACAAAAATTTGAAAAAATTACGTAAATTAGAACTGGAATATAAAAATGGGAGTGGGGAATTAAAGTCTTCAATAACCAATATTTCTCACGATCTAAGGACACCTCTTACAGCAGTAAGAGGTTATCTTGATTTAATAGATGATGAGAACCTTACAGAAAAACAAGTCAAGTATTTAAAAATTATAAATCATAAAGTAAAGGATTTAACAGAACTTACAGAACAACTTTTTGACTTTTCAAAGAACATAGATATTCAAGAATCATTAAAAAAAGAAAATGTCTGTATTAATGATATTTTAGAAGAATCGATAGCCAGTTCTTATAGCTTGTTTAAAGAAAATAGTATTACACCTGAAATAGAAATCTGTGAAGAAAAAATTATTAGATTAATCAATAAAAATACATTACACAGAGTTTTTGAGAATATCATATCGAATGCTATAAAGTATAGTGATGGTGATTTTCATGTGAAGTTATATAGAAATGGTACAATAGAATTTTCAAATAAAACAAATCAATTAGATTCTACAAGTTTAGAAAAAATATTTGATAGATATTACACAGTAAGAAATGCCAAAAAGTCAAATGGAATTGGATTATCTATAGCGAAGCAATTAGTAGAATTCATGAACGGACAGATTGTTGCAATATATAAAAATCATCGATTGATAATTAAAATAGACTTTATTCAAAGAGAAAATAATATTATCAATTAAAAAGAAAAAAACTTCTTAGAAATTAAGTGAAAAAGGAAAAAGTATTTTATAATATATTGACCCTAAATTTGCAGAATTAAATGAGTGATTATAATTATTT
>CATLHA010000073.1 GCA_949948745.1 uncultured Caryophanales bacterium | reverse complement strand
TTATCTTTCTTAAAAAAATCCAACTCTACACCATTAGAAATTGCATAAATTTTCTTATGTTCTAATCCCTTATATCCTTCTAGTAACTTCTTAGAATATGGAGTTGGAGTAACAATAACATCTCCAAGTGAATAACATTTAATCAACCACCACTTAATAAGTTTGGAAGTTTGTTTTGCCAAAATAAAACCATTTCGATAATCCTCTTCAGTAGAATGTGCATGATAAACAATTTTCTTACCCTGTCTCTTCGCTTTTTTAGCCATAAAGTAAGATTTTATAAACCAAGTATTGATATGTAAAATATCGTAATCCTCTTTTGGATTTAATGTATATTCAATATGTTCATCTTCTAAGGCAGACATTTGATGTTGAATAGCCTTTCCAAGTCCACTTTTTCCTATTGTCTTTAATCCTTCAGCATATAATAATACCTTCATAAAATACCTCTTTCCAAATTATTTTTCTTTCATACTAGATAAATGCTTTTCAATATAAGAATGTAACAATTTATTTCCACAAGTCAAATCTTCTGAATTTTTATATATAGAATGAAGACCTTCTCCATCATATGCTTCTAAAAAAACATGTCCAATCGTATCAATTTCACCCATAAATTGCTTTAAAGATTCGCTCACCTCTAAAGAAACTTCCATAGGTAAATAAAAGCTAGCTGCAGAAACATTACTACTAGCAAGTATTCTTTGATTTTCAAACACAACAGAACCGCTAGATGCAAGTTCACTCATAAAATAAATATGAGCCATTGGATCATCTGACTTAAAAGAAAGTCCAAAAGAACAAGCCCTAAAATAATCATTTAACCTAGATAAATCATGTAAATATTGAAAATGATTATAATACTCCTCATTTCTATCTATATTGTAAATGCTACCATCGGATGTAATAACTGTATAAATTGTATCATCTAATTTCATTTCATCATCCCTAATTTAGTATAACACGTATAATGTTAAACATAAAGATTTCAAGATTAAATTTTGTTTTCTTTATGTTTTTTTGTTATCATAACAAACATCGGTAGAAACAGAGTATAACAGGCACTTCGAGTGCGATTTTATGAATGTCTGCCATATAATTATTTATTAATTCGGTTGTAGATAATTGAAATTAATAGAAATATTAAAGTTCGGATGATTAAGCGTGTAGGAATATAAGTAATTTCATATGGTGTTAACCGAAATATTTATGAAAGGAGATCTTTATGAAACATATTTTAAGCTTTGATATTGCTAAAGGGAAAAGTGTTTATTGTCTTATTGATGAATTAAAAAATATAATTATTGATGCTACTTTAATCGAACATAATAAAAATGAATTTGATAATTTATTTAACTTAATAAAAGATTATCCTAATTTGATTGTTGTTATGGAATCTACTTCTATTTATCATTTGCCAGTTGAAAATTATTTTAGATCTAAAGGTATTGATATTGTTGTTATGAATCCTAAACTTGTTAAACAATTTAAGGATACTTTAAATAAATCAAAGACTGACAAATTAGATTGTTTTAAAATTGCTAGATGCTATTTAGGAACTATTGATAGTTTCTATTATAAAAATGATGAATACTTTATGTATAATCCACCGGCTCGTCAATACTGGTCATTAATTGAAGGTCAAACTAGATTAAAGAATAGATATAAACAATTAATTGAAATTATTTTTCCAGAATTTAATTTGATATTTGATGATTTATATAATGAAAGATAAAAAGTTATTCAAAATCATTAATTCTATTCCTGAATTTGGTGAATTTTCTACTGCTTTATTTTTAGCCGAAGTTGGAGATGTTACAAGGTTTGATGATAAATATCAATTTATATCTTTTATCGGAATTGATTCTGTTACTTCTCAATCTGGTGTTTCTGCATATCATGGCCCCATATCTAAAACTGGATGTAAATTTGGCAGAACCATTTTATTTAATGTTGTAACTACTATCATTCAAATAAGTGCACATTCTGATAAATATAATCCTATTTATTTGTTTTTTAGAAAAAAACAATCCGAAGGTAAACATCATTACAAGTGTATAATTGCATGCTCAACCAAATTATGCAAAATTATATACAAGTTATGTTCTTCGAATTGTTTATACGAAAACAAATAGACCTTATTATCCAAATTTTTAAAAATTGAGAAAACTCAGTTCTTTTTGTCGTGATTATAATATCATATATTTTTAAATTTGACAAAACTTAGATAATCATATTTAAAAGAGGAACAACTATTTATTTTTCTTAAGTTCATAAATTACATCTACTTGATTTGCTACATTACTAGAATGTGTCACTATCACAACACATTTTTTTTCCTTATGAGCTAAATTAATTAAAATTTCCATAATTTCATCTTCTGTTTCATGGTCCAAGTTACCTGTTGGCTCATCTGCTAAAATGATTTCTGGATCATAAGATAAACTTCTCGCAATCGCCACTCTTTGTTGTTCTCCGCCAGAAAGTTTTAAAACTCTTCGATTTCCAATTTCCTCATTTAATCCAACCTTTTCTAAGAGTTCAATTGCCTTTTTCTTTTTATTAGGAACATGAACTTTACTAATATCCATAGATAAAATAATATTTTCAATCGCTGTTAAATGTGGAAGTAAATTAAAAGACTGAAAAACAATTCCAACATTTGTATTACGATAATAATCTAAATCAATATGATTTAATTCCATATGATTAAACAATATATTTCCTTCTTCATATCGTTCAAGTCCAGAAATTAAAGAAAGTAATGTAGTTTTACCACTACCACTTCTACCACGTATCGCATAAGTTTTTCCCTTATCAAAAGAATATGAAATATTATTTAATACATAGTTATTTCCATCTTTATACCGATAAGAAACATTTTTTAATTCTAAAATACTCATTAGCTTCGCTCCTTTAAAATTGTAATTGGGGAAAATCTAGAAATCGCAATAGTTGCAGATATGCTACTAACTAATGTTAATAAAATACCAATTCCTAATAACTTCATTAATATTTCAAAATCAACAATCGCATTAATGGAAGTAATCTCTTCTAACTTCATAACACCATTCATATTAGAAAATGGGTTTTCTCTCCTTCCAGGACCATCATTCTTTGAAAAATTATCCCCTTTAAAATTTTGTTCAATATTTTCTTGTTCTAAATGAGAAGAATTAATCTCACTTTTTAATAATTGATTAGAAACTGGAAGGCTAGAAACACTTCCGATACCTGCACCAAGAAGTAAGGCAACAAAAGAAACAATAAATAATTCAAATACAAATTGAATCATTACATATTGTTTTTTCATACCAATAGTACGTAAAACTCCGATTTCATATTTTCTTTCTCTAACATTAATCAAATTCAGTATAAACAAAACAACTCCTCCAATGATTAATGTAAGAATTAAAAATGTTGTCGCAAAAGAAGAAACATTTTGAATAGACTTAGTCCCAAGTTCAATTGTTTCTAAATTTGTAGTAATCTGATAAAAATCATCTAATCCCTTTTCCTTAACCTCTTCAGTAAAAGAATCAATTACATCCTGTCCAGTAAGAATAAATGTAGGGTTTAAATTCGTTCGAATATCTTCACTCCCTAAAATAATCTCAGAAATAACATGAGTATTCGTAATAATGGTATTTACAGAATTAGAAAACATAGACATCGGTTCATTATCACTACTATCTTTTTCACTAAAAATACCAGTAACAGTTACAGTATAAGTAGACTCTTCATGATTAGGATCAACAAGTGTTACTTCATCTCCTACAGAAATATTATTTAAAGTAGCTAATTCTTCATTAAGAATACAAGAATCGCTTGTAAAGTCATCAGAAACTTCCCCTTGAGTAATAGTATATTTACCTGAAATAAAATCAGACATGGATTGATAAGAACTGTATCCTAAAATTGTAAAATCCCCTTGACCCATTCTCTCATTTTTTATGCCTCCAAAACGACCACCTTTATCAAAAGAAAAATCACTATTACTTTCAATTTCTTCAGTAGCCTTTTCCAAAGTAGAAGAGTTCATAGATAAGTTATAAGTATAATAATAATCTTTTACATAATCACTAGTACCATAATCAATAATTTGTTCTTCTGTGATACTTTCAATTTCATTAAATTTTTGAATATTATTTTCAAAATTATTATTTCCAGGTTCAAAACTTCCTATCAAGTTTTGACGATTCATAGAAATGGTTGCTTCAATATTATATTTATCAATATAAGAAGTAACCAATTTGGATGCGGATTCACGAATGGATAATGAAATTGAAGAGCTCGATGCAATGACAAGAATAATAATTCCAATTAAGATATTTCTACCTCTATTCCTAGAAATAGAAACCAAAGCATTTTTAAGTAAATACATATTTTTTTCTCTCCTTTCTATACAAGAATACCGATTACTTGTGAAATTATTGTGATAAAAAGAAGAATTTCAAATGAAAAAAAGACCTCATGCACTGAGATCTAAACTAAAAATATTTTACTATATTGTAATGTTTTTACATACAGTCATATATTTCACTTTCATAATAAAAAGTTCTTTACTTTAAAAAATCACTATTACCCTCTTCATCAAGCATAGGTAAATTTAACTTAAATCCCTTCTTTAAAGTCTTATGACCTCCAATAGGGAATCTTACTTTATTTTCCTCTTTCGGACTAATTAAATGTACATGAAAACGTTTTAATGAAGCACCAGAACGTGATGGATCACCAAATCTAGCACATAAAGCTCCACCTGGAATATTATATGTTAATACTAAACTAAACCATATTAGCTGTAATTCTGACCACATTTCAGGAGTAATCTGATCAGTAGTTAAAACTGGTTTATTTGCGACAATTAAAAATTGATGTTCTGCTCCTTCATATGGAAATCTATTACGAGATACATACCAATTCTCTGTTGTAAATAATACTTCTTGTTCAATGATATTAACATCCAAAGGATCTTCTCCTCTTCCTTCTAAATTCATCA
>CATLHA010000072.1 GCA_949948745.1 uncultured Caryophanales bacterium | reverse complement strand
TTAGGTAGTTTTGTCCATTAAAGTTTACTTGACAATAATTTGTATTATAATCTAGATTTTCTTTGTCATTATAGTCTTGATAAATCATTCCAGAAAAATGTGCTTCATTTCTTAATAATAATTTTATGGTTATCTTCCTATTTGCTTCTAGATTGAGTTTATAACTTCCACTTTTTAGTACTAAATCCAATCGATTACTTTTTCTAAATATATTACTAGATGGTATTTCTGTACTAAAAAATTGTCCTTCCATTACTGTTTCTTTAGTTAGTGGCAAGATATCCTCTAAAATAATTCCTAAATAATCTTTGTGTTCTGTTATGATTTTTTTAAATAGGGTGTCTTCTATCGCTGGGATAACACGTCCTTCTTTTTTGTAGTTGTTCATATAATTTTAATTTAGCCATAAAAATTCCTCCTTTTGAGTTTCTTATGACTATATCAAAATATTTTTTCTTTGTAAAATCGATAATTTCTAAAACTAGAATAGGAAAACGGGGCGAATTTTCAAAATTTCCTAAGAGAAAATTTATTTTCTAGTGTCTTTTTTCCTATATTTTTGAAAATTACTAAAATTTTACTTTTTTTAATTGTTTTCACTATTCATTCTATAATTTTTAAATATAAGAAAACCAAACTAGTTTTGTAGTTTGGTTTTTATAAAAATAAGGAAACAAGTAATAGACAGATTCCAAGTAGAATTCCAGTTACTGTTATCTTTTTATGATGTGAGTGTTTCATTTTTGGTATTAATTCCATGATGGATATAAATACTAACATTCCAAGCGTAACCGTTAGAGAAATTGCTTCAATTAAATGTAATATTTCATGAATATGGAAAATTGCCATCACCACTCCGCCTAGAAAAGTAGATAGTGATATTCCTAAAATGATAAACATTGTTTTTGCTTTACTTTGATTATATTGATAAAAGGCAGAAGCAATTACCATTCCTAATGGAATATTATGAAGTCCTACCCCAAGTCCTGCCACAATTCCTGCATGAGGATCAGACATATATAGAGTATAGATTGCGATACCTTCTACAATGTTATGAATTACTAATGCTATACTGGATATTAATCCAATATGGTTTAAATTTCTATTGTCATCTTCATCTGTTGTCAAATCATCTTCATGATCTGGAATAAAATGATCTAAAAGTAGTAAAAGTAAAAATCCTATACTACTGCCAGAAATTAAGATTAAGATATTTACCAGAATATTTCCTGTATCGATTACTTCATATGCTTCTGGTATGATATCTATCATTAGTAACATGATAATTACACTAAATGCAAGTGCGATTGAAAAGTCTACTATCTTTTCTTTATCCTTAAATATAAATACAATAAATGCTCCTATTATAATAAATAATCCTAATAATAGTGTTAATATTAGTCCGTTCATAAAGCTCCCCTTATCTCATTAGCGTGTATGCTATTACAACTACTCCAATTAAAATTCTATACCACATAAAGATTTTAAAATCATGTTTTTTAATATACTTTAGTAAAAATTCAATACAAAGTAATCCAAAGAAGAAAGCTACTAAAACGCCAACCACAAAAATACTAATATTTTCTGTAATGGCTGTCATAGTTGTACTATCAAAAATACTAAGAACTACTGCGCCACAAACGACTGGTGCTGATAAGTAAAATGAAAATTTAGATGCTTCCTCTCTATCAAGCTGTAAGCTACGTGCTGCAGCAATAGTAGTACCACTTCTTGAAAATCCTGGAATTAATGCAAATACTTGGCTACAACCAATTATAATTGCATCTTTAAATCCCATCATTTGAAAGCTTTTTGTTTGTTTTGAAAATTTATCTGCTAAATAGATAATAATACCCATTATAATTAAAGCAGATCCGATTAAAATAAAGTTACCACGAACTGCTGTTTCAATTACATCTTCAAATAGAATACCAACAATTGCTGCTGGAATTGTGGCAACTACAATGTGCCAAAACATTTTTCCTTCTTGTGTCTTAGTTCCAGTTGTAACTCCTTTAATGACCATAGATAGAAAGTCATTAAAGAAATAAATAGCTATTGCTAGTAAGGTACCAAAATGTAAGGCAATATCAAATGCAAGTGCTAAATCTCCTGTAATCACACTAGAACCAATTCCAAATAAGTCTCTAAAAATAATTAAATGAGCGCTAGATGAAATTGGTAAAAATTCTGCAATTCCTTGTAATATCGCTAAAAAAATTACTTCAAATATCATTTTTTTCCTCCCAATTTATACCCAATTCCAGTACCAAGAACAAATAAAATTAATCCTATTAATGCTTGTGGAACTGTAAAGGTAATATTTCCTATTTCATGGTATACAGAAACAGGAATTGCCAAAATACTGGCAAAAATAAATCCTAATACTCCAAAATATGCTTTTGCTTCATATCGTTTTAATAAAAATTCAATTAGTTTAGAAATTAGTACAATTCCTATTAATACTCCTAGACCAAAGAATCCTAAGATTAAAATATTTGAGAAAATATTGTTAAACTTTACCAAATCTTTAATTGTATTTACTACTGGTAAATAATATCCTAATAACATTAATACTAAAGATCCACTAATTCCAGGTACAATCATAGTAGCAGCAGTAATCGCACCTACTATAAACAATAAGAAATATCCTAATACTGACACATTAGAAAGATTAACTTCTCCTAATCCGCTACCAAAGATTTCTTCAGAAAATGCAAGTATCATTACTAGTGCAAATGTAATTATTAGTATAATATAACTAGAAACTTGTTTCTTTTCTTTTTTATCTTTTACGAATCCCATAAGCATTGGAATTCCTCCAACTACTAATCCCATAAAGAATAATGTTGTTGGGATTGGATAATGTTCAAATGAAGATGAAATCACTTGACTCATACTTACAATTGAAAGTACCATTCCTATAAAAATTGGAACTAAAAAACGTAAATTTTCTTTTAATTTTTCAAAAAAATGACTAATGGCACCAATAAACTTTTCATAAATTCCTAATGTTAATGCAAGTGTCCCTCCACTAACTCCAGGAATGATATTGGCAATTCCCATAATAAACCCCTTAATAATTAAAATAATTGTTTCCAAAAATTTCACTCCTTACTTTTTATTTTCTTTTTCATTATATCATAGTTTAGTATATTGTATTAAACTTTTTAATATTATTGGAAAAGAAAAAGAAACACTTTTTCCTAATGAATCATATCCATTAAAAGAGGAACTACTTGTTTCTTTCTTGAAACCCATCCATCCACATAATATCCTTGTGGAACTTCCTCCATTTCAAAAAGTGTTTCTAAAATTTCTGTTGCCTCACTACTATATAATAGATAAGAACCATTTCGAATGATATCAGTGATTAAGAAAACTACAAAACGATATTCTTTATCTTTTACAATGTGTTCAATTACTTCCAAATATTTTTCTTTTTTCTCTAAAACCTCCTCATAATTTAGAGTAAATATCTGACTAACTGCAAATCTACTATCTTCTTTTTGAAATAGTTTGATATCAGTATTTATTACTTCTTCTTCTGTTTTCCCTTTTAATGAAGAACCTGCTTTAAACATTTCCATTGCGTATTGATTGTAGTCTATACCAAGTTTAGTAGATAATTCATTTACAACTTCTCTATCTAAATCAGTTGTCGTTGGACTTGTTAGTGCTAGTGTATCGGAAAGAATTCCAGATAGCATAAGACCAGCAATTTGATTTGGGATTTCAATGTGATTTTCTTTATACATTTTATGAATAATTGTATTGGTACATCCAACAGTCATAATACGAAAATCAATTGGATTATTTGTTGAAATGCTTCCTACTTTATGATGGTCTACTACTTCAATGATTTCTGCTTCCTCTAATCCATCGACACTTTGCTCTGCCTCATTATGATCTACTAGTATTACTTTTTTTCTATTTTTCTCTGTGATTTCAGTAATACGAATTAATCCTTTACAAATACCTCCACGTCCTATAATTGGATAGTTGTTATGTTTTAATTTAGATGTCTTCATTAAAAAGTCATCATAATAATAGTCTTCTTCAAATGTATATGGTCTATCATTTGTATTTAATGTACGAATATAGTTACTTAATCCAATACTCTTTGCAGTATGAAATGTTGATTTTGCTGTATAAATTACATTTACATGATTCTTTTTTGCAATTTCAAGATGTTCTTCTTTTATGTAGCCTTCTCCAACTACAATGATTAATTTTACTCTACTTTCTACTGCATATTCAATAATACTATGACGATCTCCAACTATTAAGATATCATCTTCTTTTAGAGAAATTGTATTTAATATTGTTGTACTGCGATATGCAGCTGCCATAATAGAACCCTTAATTTCATCATCAAATCGTAAAATTTCTTTTCCATCTAAAACTTTTAAAATATTATCATAAGAAGTATCTAGTGTATCTGTATCTCCTGAAATTAAACTTTTAATGATTCCTTTTAATGTGATTAAACCAGTAAATTTCTTTTTTGAATTTACTAATGGTACACCAGTAATTCCTTTTTCAAGCATAAAATCATAGGTTTCTTTAATAGAGGCACATTCATCTAAAAATAAATTTTTGTGATAATTTAAATCTTTTAATTGTAATTTAACATCATTTAACACTGCAGGAGCTTTTACACCAAAATAATCTAATACAAAGCTAGTTTCTTTTGCGATATCTCCAAGTACTCTTGGTTCGGTATTTAATCCTAGTTGATTTTTTAAATAAGATAATGCAATCGCACTAGTTACAGAATCTGTATCTGGTTTTTGATGTCCGAATATATATATCTTATTCATTTTGATTCCTCCTTCTTAAACTTTTTCCATTATATACCAAAACACGATAAAAATCAATTTATTTCAAGTTTTAAGTAGAAAAAAAGAACCAGAATTATCTGGCTCTTCTATTATTTATTAATCTTATATTCAATTGTTACAATATCTGTTAATTCTCTATCAACAGATGCATCTAGTAATTTTACTTCTCCTGGTGTTAGATTATTTCCAATATATCCTATCA
>CATLHA010000071.1 GCA_949948745.1 uncultured Caryophanales bacterium | reverse complement strand
ATAAGTATGAAATATGATAAAGAAGAATTAAAAGAAAAAGCTATTAAGTTATATCTTGAAGGCAAAAAAATGCAAGATATAGCTAATATTTTAAAGTGTTCTAGGAACTATGTTGGCACAATTATAAAAAATGATGAACGAATAAAACAATATAGGAATAAAAAAGTAGTCAAAGTATTTAAGTATAAGAATGTAAATAAAATGAATATACCTATCTCTACCGATTTTTTAAAGAAAATTGGTATTAGTAATAATATAGAACAAGTAGATTTTGTCGAATTACAAGTAGATGAAGAAAAGAAAATAATAACTATAAAGAAATATTAAATTCAGGTAAAACACTACCTGAATTATTTTTTTATCTAAAATGCTTGCATTTATACAGTACGTATGGTATTATGTAAACAGGAGGGATGTTAAATGAATAAAAAATATAATGAAAAACCTGATATATTAATTAAATTTTTGAAATATCTATCAA
Organism: uncultured Caryophanales bacterium; assembly: GCA_949948745.1. Taxonomy (GTDB): domain Bacteria; phylum Bacillota_I; class Bacilli_A; order RF39; family UBA660; genus Alloscybalousia. Next base: position 4,611 of record CATLHA010000071.1, on the reverse strand, counting down.
ATGTAAAGCATTATTCTATAAAAACAATAAATGGATATGGAGATGATTTAATTACATTTTTCAGATTTATTAAGAAATATCTAAACCTACCTATAAAAGTAAGTGAATTTAATTTATTTATAGTAAGAGATATTAAAGAGGGAGATATTCTTGCATTTCTTATTTATCTTGATAGTACAAAACTAAATTCAGCAAGTACACGAAAAAGAAAATTAGCATCAATAAAAGCATTTTATAAATGGTTATATGATATTTATCCAATTGACAATATAAGTAATCCTGCTAAGAACTTACCATCAATACAAGAAGTATTTAGATTACCTAAATATCTGAATTTAAATGAAGCAGAAAAGATTTTAAATATTTTTAATCGTCGAAATAGTAAATTTCCAGAAAGAAACAACTTGATAATTGCTTTCTTCTTAAATTGTGGACTGAGAGTTTCTGAGTTAGCTAATATAAGAATATGTGATTTAAATTTAGAAGAAGGCTATGTAAGAATTATAGGTAAGGGAAATAAAGAAAGAAAAGCATGGCTAAATAGAAAAAACAAGGAGAAATTAGAAAAGTATTTAATAATTAGGAATAAAGATATAGCAGTAATAGATATAACTAATCCTTTATTTGTAAGTTATCAAAGAAAACAAAAACTATCTGTAAGAGCAATAGAGACAATAGTAGAAAATGCATATAAGTTAGCAAAAATAGGAGATAGGGGGTATACTACACATACATTAAGGCATACATCTGCAACAATAATGTATCAATATGTTAAACCAGATATATTATTATTAAAAGAATTTTTAGGACACTCTACAGTAAAGTCTACAGAAATATATACACATATAACTAATGAAAATATAAAGAAAGCATTTAATAGCAATCCATTAAGTAATTTTGAACCAAGAAATATAGCTTAATAAAGAAGGAGAGAAAAAAGAATTGCAAATAGATTTTGATATAGAAAATATACAAAAAAATGATATTTCACTATTAAATTGCCAAATAGATCTAATTTTAAGAAGTTTAGAATTTTATTGTTATACATATAATTTTATATATCCAAGAGGTGGAAAAAGTAAAACAAAAGAAGAAAATTTAAGAGTGTCATTAGTACGTGATACGTATCATCAAATACTTTCACAATATAAAAATCAAAATGCAAAAAGTTTAATCTCTGAAGATGAGATATTTAAAGGAATTGAAAAGAATTTAAAAAATACTGCATAAGAAATTTTAAATAATCTATTGACAATTTTAAGTAGCAATGTTAAAGTCATAATAAATTAAATAATTTATTATGTTTTAGCATATATAAATTGAGGGAGTAAGCAAGCTCCTTAATAATTTATAACATATAGAATTGCACAAAATCAAAGTTGAGCGAATATATGTGTAATAAAAAACAAGCTAAAACAAAAGGTTTTAGTTTGTTTTTTTGTGCTTATATTTGCAATTATAGGGAGGTGAGAAAAATAAATATAGGTAAAAATCTGAAATATTACAGAGAAAAGAAAGGGTATAGCAAATTAAAATTAAGCAAAGAAGCGGGAATTAATAGAAAAACAATAACAGAAATTGAAAACGGAATAAATGGAAATCCTACAATAGAAACATTAAAAATACTAGCTAAACCTTTAGAAACAACTCTAGAAGAATTACTAAAATAAAAAAATATTAGGAAGAAGGTGAAGAAAATGAAAGCACAAATGACAAAAAAAGAAAAATTCTACTGTAGACTAGGACAAGCAGTAGAAAAGGGCATATATATATTAGGACTAACAACTGTATATGTAGGAATATTTTTAATATGGGTTATGAGATAGGAGGGAAAAAATGGAAAAAGAACTACACTCTAATATAAAAATTGAAAATATCGACGAATTTAATAAATTGCTGGAACAATTTAAAATAGTCGCCGATAAAATTCAAAATTTTGAGTTTAAAATAAGTATTATTTGATATGAGCATAATTAGTATAAATATTATTAAAATATGTTTTACAATCAACAGTATCAGTTAAATGTTCTTGTATTAGAGAAATATACTCTTCTTGAAAATATTCTTGAATCTCATCTTTTGAAGTATTCTCATTAAAACAAGTATCAAAATCATTATTAAAAGAATCTATATTATCTTTTATATTTTCTATGTTAATAATAAGTTCGCCTTCAAAAGAATTAGATTGATTTAACATATTGTCGAACATAGCTGATAACTCATTAAGTCCATCAATATTAGGGCTAAAAGTTGCCATTAAAATTCACCTCGCTTTCAGAGGTAATTATATAAAACAAAATAAATTAAGTAAAGGAGGGAAGAAAGATGATAGGAAAACATACAAAAGAAGGTTTAAAAATAAAAGACCTAGAAGAAACAATAGAAAGAAAAGATAAGGAAATTAGAGACGTAAAATTAAGTATAGCAGATGTTTTAGAAGAAATTAGAAAAATAAATGAATCAAATGATTGCTCAAATGAAAATGCAAAAAGAAGAAAAATATCAGAATTATGTAGAGATACAATATATCAATTACGTATAGATGAATTTATAGATAAAAAAGACAAAATAATAGAACTACCAACTAACGACCAAGTGAGTAAATAGTTCTATAAAAAAAACCATGAATGCTATATTCAATTAGCATTCTAACATACATAAAATAAAAAATCAATAAGAAGGATAAAAATGATATGTATAAATTTAAGAAAAAGAAGTAGAAAATATAAGGTTATATTTTATTGTAAAGCAAAAAGAAAAGAAATTACATTAGATAAATGCAAAGAATGTAAATATAAGGAATACAAAGAAGTAAAGAAAATAAAAAAGAAAAGTAAAAAGCTAATAAAACTAGAAAAAGAAAGAGACAAAGATATAAAAAAGTCAGGAGTATGTGAATATTGTGGAAAGTTTAGTAGAAGATTAGACCCTCATGAAGTTTATGGAGGAAGTAACAGAAAAAGAAGTATTAAACATAAATTTGTTAAATTAATATGTTCAGAATGTCATGAAAATGAAAAAACAATAATGAAGTTAAGAATAGATGTACAAAAAGAATACGAAAAAACACATACAAGAGAAGAATTTATATCAATTGTAGGAAAAAGTTATATATAAAAAATAGGAGGATAAACAAAAATGGAAATAACACAAGTAAATATAAAAAGATTAGAAAGAAAAGATAATTTAAAAGGAATAGCAAATATAGTATTAGATAATGAATTTGCAGTAAATGAAATTAAAATAATAGAGATAAATAATAAAATATCAATAACTATGCCAGATGTATTATTAGAAAATGGAAAATATAAAAGTATAGTACACCCAATAAATAATAATGCAAGAGAAAAGATACAAAAAGCTATTATAAAAGAATATAAAAAATAAGCAATATAAGGTTAGACATAAAACTCTAACCTTATATATTTTAAGATACGAAAGAGGTAAAGCTATGGATAAACCAAATTATTATTCAGTAATACCAGCAGATATAAGATACGATAAAGAGTTAAAACCAAATGAAAAACTGTTATATGGAGAAATATCAGCCCTTTCAAATAAATACGGATATTGTAATGCAGGAAATTCATATTTTGCTGAACTATATGGAGTACATAAAAATACAATATCAGATTGGATAAAACATTTAAGAAGTAAAGGATATATAGAAACAGAATTAATATATGAAGATAAAGAAATAATTGAAAGAAGAATATATATTGAAACAAAGAAAGTATCAGGGAAAGTAGGGATACCTATACATGAAAAAATTGATACCCTATCAGTAGAAACACGGAGACCCTATCAATGAAAAGACGAAAGATAATATTACAAGTATTAATAATAATAAAAAAGAAGAAGAAGAAAATATTACTAAATTTTATGAAAACAATTTTACATTAATGAAACCATTTGTATCAGAGCAAATTCAAACATATTTAGATGATGGACTACAAGAAGGTTTAGTTATAGCTTGTATGAAAGAAGCAGTTAGTAGAAATAAGTGTTGTTGGAGCTATGTTAAAAGGATTCTAGATAACTGCATAAATGACAACATAAAAACAAAAGAACAATTCTATATAAAACAAAAAGAATTTAAATCTAAAAATAGCAAATCACCCCCAAAATACAAGACAAAAGAAAAAATAGAATATGAAGAAGTAATTTTTGATAATGAGCAGGACTATCAAAATAAACTTCTAGGAAAGGAAACATGATGTTAGATGAGAATATAGAAAAAATAATTTTATATTACCTAATATTTGAAAAAGAAGAACTAAAATTGGCAGAAGAAGATTTTACAACAGAAAGAAACAGACAGATATATATGGCAATAAAAAAACTAAAAAAAGAAAATAAGGAAATTAATGTAATAAGTATAAAAAACGAAATAAATCCAAATAGTGTAGAAATTTTAACATATCTTAGTGACTTAGCTGAATTTAGATATGGAACAAGTTTAGAATATGCGTATAAAACATTAAGAAATATGACAAAGAAAAGAAAAATATTAGAATTAGTAAAAAAACAACAAATTCCATTTATGATAATTGGAAATGGAAGTAATTTGCTAGTAGCAGATGAAGGAATAAAAGGAATTGTTGCCAAACT
>CATLHA010000070.1 GCA_949948745.1 uncultured Caryophanales bacterium | reverse complement strand
TTTTATAAAAAATATTAAAAAGTTTGTAAAAAAACAGTTTAAAAAACTTTACATAAGAAAACCTCTGAAAAAAATCAGGGGTTTGTCTACAGTCTGAGACTAATTAAAATTAGTCTCTATTGTTTCTAGCTTTATTTCTTCTGCGAGTGTTTTTGATACCCTCTTTTTTAGCATTTCTTCTTTTAACTCCTGGTTTATCATAACCCTCACGTTTTTTGCATTCAGAAGGGACTCCATCTCTAGCAACTTTTTGTTTAAACTTTTTTAATGCAAACTCTAGATTTCCATTTTTTACTGCCACCTGTGTCATTTTTTCCCCTCCTTCCGCGTTTTTCTATGATTGATTATATCGCATTAATCCTTATATTTCAACAATTTTTTCATTTTTTATTTACTTTTTTTATATTTTCACTAATTCTTTTTCTTTTCTTTCTGGTAACTTCTCCTGTTTTTTATACAAAACATCACTACGACCAGTCTGATTTTCGATGCTATCTAATAGTTCCTGATTATATTCATGAATTCTTTGTTGTAAATTAGAATCCTGATTATATCTTTCACTTATTTGACTTTCTATCAAAGAAACTAATTTTTGTATTTCATTCCTCCACTCCCCATTTTTCACAGTCTCTCTAATTATTTTTAAAGTGAATGGATCTTTGTCATACGATTTTAAAATTTCCTGTTCTTCTTGACTCAGTAATTGACATGTTATTCCATCAGAAAGTAGAATATCTTCTAAATCTCTTTTAATTATTAGCATTCTCAAATCATATTGTGAAGCTTTCATAAATTTCTCCTCCACGCATAATTATATTTATTTTCTTTGAAAAAGTAAATGATTTTTAATATTTTTGTTTATAAGGGTGATTTAAACAATAAAATTCTAAGGAATGTTCCAACATATTTTCCTAGTTGAAATATACTTAATATAATATAATTTGCTAGATAACAACCTAGTAGAAGGATTCCAATATTCTTTAGTATTATTAGGGCATCTACGATTTGTCTTTTTATAGCGGGCATAAATTATTAGAAGACATTCTTCTTAGGGAAGTTCCCAAACTTTTTCCTAAGGAATAAATTGTTTTTAAAACTGTAGAGAAAGAGTTTATCAATGTTCCCGAAATAGTTGCTCCTCCTACAATTTTTTCTAATTCATCTTCTGTTAATCTTTTCAATCTAACCACACTTTTCTGGATTTGTTATTCCTTCAAATACCCCTACTAAAAACGCACCTAACGCTATGATACCTCCAACTACCCAGAATGACACTCCTCCTCCTTTTATTTCTTCTAATGATTCATTTGATAATTTTTTTATTATGTTTCCTCCTTCCAAAACTTCAATATTTTTTCAAACAACGTATTTCTAGAAATCTCGACTTTTACTAAGAGGATATCTCCCTCTATTTTTTCTTTCATTTTAAAATTTACCAAGTAATAGAAATTATCAAACAAAGATATCTGATTATTCGTTCTTTTAAGCTCATAATGGTATCCTTTTGTATTCATTTTTAAAGTTCCTTTTTTCTTTATTTTATTTAATTGGGATTCTGTGATGTATGTTTGATACATTTGCTCACTTTCTTTTACCAATTTCAAAGGAATCGCATATTCAATTTTTACTGATAATAATATTATTAAAAATAAGAAAAATAGAAGCACTACCAGAACATATTTCCATTTTTTTATTTCTGATTCTTCTAATTCGTGATAATTATTTATCTTCATCATAAATTTTTCCTTCTTTGAAGTATAACTTTTTTGTAAATAAATCTTGATTTCTTTCTCTATGCGAAATCATTATAATTATTTTATCCTTATATTCTTTAAAAATATTTTCTAGGATTTTTCTTTCTTTTACTGGATCTAATTCACTTAAACTTTCATCGAAAATATAAACAGATGCATTTTTAAACAGAGCCCTCGCTAGAATAATTCTCTGTCTTTCCCCACCACTTAGGTTATATCCATTTTCTTCTAACATAAAATGAAATCCCTCATTTTTATTTTCTACAAATTCATCTACTAAACACATTTTACCTATTTTTAATGCTTCTTCTAAATATTCATCTTCCATGCAAGTAATGTTGTTTAAGATGGATGTTGTAAAGAGATATCCTTTTTGTGGTACATATAAAATCTTTTCTCTAATTAAAGATAATGGATAGTTATTAATATTATTTCCATTAATTAAGATTTGCCCTTGATTGGGTTCTAATAAACCTGGTAATAGCCTAGCGAATGTACTTTTCCCTCCCCCACTCTCGCCATAAATTAACACTTTCTCCCCTTTATTTATTATTAGCGAAATATTATTCAAAATATTAACTCTTGACTGATATTTGTATGTCAATTGATTAATTTTCATCTCTTCTATCTTTAAATTTTTCCTCTTTTTATAAGGCAATTTCTTTTCCTTAGGAATTGAAAGTAACTCTTCTATTCTTCTCCATGACTCCCGTGCTTCCTTATATTCTATTTTGAAAAGTAGAAGATTCTTCATTGGGTCTAGAAGATACATACATAAAGATTGATAAAACACCAAATTACTAACATTCATTTTTCCACCAATTACATCTAAACTACAGATAAAAAGAACTAATAATAAAAATAATTCTTCTAGAAATGTTTCTAGATTTTTCTCAAAGGAATAACCTTTTAGTAATTTTCTTTCCCCTTTTTGGTATTTTGAATAATGGAGTTGAAACCAAAGTTTGAATCTTTCTTGATAATTCCATGATTGAATCGTTTCTAATCCTAAAATGGTTTCCGTCAAATAATTATTAATTTTTTCTGATGATTCTTTTGCATAAATCATTCTTTTTTCTATTACATTTTCTAATAGAAAAAAATAGATACTGCTAATTCCTACAAAACCTAAAATTATAATTGCAAGCTCTACATATTTAAAAAACAATATAGAAATAATAATTATAAAGAATGGTAGTTCTATTAACAATAAAGTTAACATCTTTAAAAATATACTTTCTATTTTTTTGATATCTTGAAATCTAGTGATTATTTCTCCAGTAGAATGATTTCTATAATATAAATATGGAAGTGAAATTAAGTGTTCATATACCTTAAAATACAAACTCTTTAAGAAGGATTGGTTTAATTCTTCTGTTAAAGAGAAAACCAAGGTTTGGATTAATATTTTCATTAACACTATACCAACAAAAAAGGAGACAAGTAGCCACAAATTATGTTTAGATCCTATTTCAATGATGTATTCTAGTATTAACTTTAATTGAAATGATTTTATTATTTGGAATAAGAATAATCCAATTGAGAAAATTAAAAATATAACTAATTTTGTTTTATTTTCTTCAAGGAAACTTACAAATGTAGTTTTAAGTTCATGGGATAATTCTATTTTAGGAATTTTCTTTTTGGGAGTAAATAATATAAATACTCCTGTTGATATTTGATTAAATTCCTCTTTACTTATCACCTTTAACGAACTAGAAGGATCTGCGATTAAAAGTTTATTTTGACTTACCTTATATATAACAATGAAATGTGGATATTTATTTTCCAATTTCACATGTGCTATACATGGTAAATCCTTTTTATATAATTGATCGATTCTTCCAATAACCCCCCTGGACGAAAAGAAAAGCTTTTTACTAGCTTCAATAATATTATACGCAGTAGTTCCCTCTTTTGTTGTCTTTACCAACTCTCTTAATTTTTCTCTTGGAATATCTCCATGATAATACCTGATAATCATTAATAGGCAACTAGCACCACAATCTTTTATGGCTTCTTGTTTAACGAAAGGTAATCTCACTTAACCACTTCCTAATATACATTATTTACAAAAATAAGCCAGTCGGACGAAAAAAGTGAAATTTTTTTTAATAAATTAAAAAAATGAGGATTATTCCCCACTTTTTAGCGTATTAAACTCTTTTTCTAAACAATTTAGTTTTTCCTGAATTTTATTTTCTTCTGCTTTTTCTAAGGTATACCAACCAAGTTCAAAGGCTAAATCATAACTTTCCCTTGCGGCATCTTTTAAATCTTCTAGCATTACAAATATTTCCTCATATAAGTGGGAGTTACTTGCCTCATTTAGGGCAACTGCCATATTGTTAGACATATTTTTTTCTAACTCTAGTGCAACATTTAGATAATCTTTGTCATTCATATTTGGTCCTTCTTGACATGGAGTTTTTGGATTTGATACTTTATTTTCATTCATTTTCTTCATCCTCCTCGATTGAAACTTCTTCTTCCATTTCATCTTCTCCTTTTAGAATAGATAAAACTAATTCTAAATGCTGATAGTGCATTTCAGATAAACCATTGATTAACTCTTTTACCTTTTCGTTCTCTACTTCTTTCTCAAAATGTTTTAATTCTTTGTATGCAGTAAAATTCCATTCAAATATATCAGATAAATAAGCTAAATCTTTTGTTGATATCATTTTTGGTACTGTATCCATATTTATTCATCTCCTTCTTTTTTATATTGACCCATTTTATTTTATTTCATACAAAAAAGCCTAACTTTTTAGACTTTTCTTTAATTCTTTTAATTTTTGTTTTTGCAATTTTCTAAATTCTTTTCTATCTTTATTGAATCTATCAATATTTTTTCTTATTGTTTCTGTTAATTGTTCAATATTAGACTCAATTTCCATCGTTGGAAATGCCTTAAACAGTCTTTTTAAGTAGAAATTATAGTGGGATAAGAATTCTCTTATTTGAGTATCGATTTCACTGGTTGCATCCATTTTGATTTTGTTTACTTTTAATTTTAATTTTTCTAGAATCACAAATGTTAATATATTATCTATTAGAAATCCTACTATTAAAACAATACTAATTCCTATAAATATATTTCTAGGAATTTTATCAATAATTCCCGTATAAAAAGGATTGATAATATAAATAAAGGCAAGTCCAAGAATGCCAAATAAAACTGAATTTAATAAACATACACGACCTTCAATATTAAATTTTTGATTTGAATAATCCCACCATCTTGCACCGAATATCTTTTCCATCCAAAAGCTTGTAAAGTACTCTAAAATTGTTGTTCCTACCATCGCCATGATGAATAAAACAATTGGATCATTTTGATACCTTTGCAGAAAAAAATACATATATAGGGCACCATATCCGTAAATTGGACAATAGGGACCAAGCAAAAATCCTCGATCATAAACTAACTTTTTATCTACGATACTACAAAATATACATTCTACAATCCATCCCATAATAGCATAACTTAAA
>CATLHA010000069.1 GCA_949948745.1 uncultured Caryophanales bacterium | reverse complement strand
AACATTACATCAGAAACGATTGGAATTCTATCTCCTTTTTTTAGTTCTTTTAAGAGATAAGCATTTTTACGACTAATGGGTAATTCTAATATTGTTTTTTCCATCTGTTTTCTCCTTTTCGAAGATGTACTATAACAGGAAACAAAATAGATGTAAAATGACCAATTTTCAAAAATTATATAGAAAAAATCACGTTCTTTAGTATTTTCTCTAAGCGAATTTTTAAAATTTTCATGATAAAATTCAAAATTATATAAATTTTAATTTTTTTTAATTTATATTATAAGAAACTACCAAATTTTTCTTATTTTTGATACAATAAACGAAGGTGATAACTATGAAACAGGAAAATGTTCGTAATTTTTCAATTATTGCACATATTGATCATGGAAAGAGTACTTTGGCAGATCGATTATTAGAAGAAACTGGAGCACTTGATAAACGTGAGTTAAAAGAACAAACGTTGGACTCTATGGATATTGAAAGAGAGCGTGGAATAACAATTAAATTAAATGCAGTGGAATTGAACTATAATTACAATCACCATGATTATTTGCTTCATTTAATTGATACTCCAGGACATGTAGATTTTTCTTATGAGGTGAGTCGCAGTCTTGCTGCATGTGAGGGTGCTCTTTTAGTGGTAGATGCTGCCCAGGGAATAGAAGCACAAACTTTAGCAAATCTTTATTTAGCATTAGAACATGATTTAGTAATTATTCCAGTGATTAATAAAATTGATTTACCAAATGCGGATCCAGAACGTGTAAAAAAAGAACTTATAGATACTATTGGCTTTAACGAAGATGAGTTTATTTTTACAAGTGCGAAAACAGGAGAGGGAATTAAAGATTTATTACAGGCAATTATAGAAAGAATTCCATCTCCAAAAGGAATGGAAGATGCACCACTTCAAGCACTAATTTTTGACAGTTTTTTTGAGTCTTATCGTGGTGTTATTATTTCTACTCGTATTGTGAATGGTACTATTAAAGTTGGGGATAAGATTAGAATGATGGAGACAAATGCAGTATATGATGTTACAGAACTTGGGGTTACAACTCCTAAAGAAGAAAAGAGGAATGCTTTGAGAGCTGGAGATGTTGGTTATATTGCAGCATCTATTAAAGATATTAGAGATGTTCAAGTTGGAGATACTATTACTTTAGAAAATTTTCCTGCAAAAGAACCTCTTCCCGGATATCAACCAATGAAATCTATGGTGTTTTGTGGATTATTTCCAATTGAATCATCTAAGTTTGAAGATTTAAGAGAAGCGTTAGATAAATTAAAATTAAATGATGCCTCTTTAGTTTTTGAACCAGAAACATCTGAGGCATTAGGATTTGGTTTTAGAACAGGATTTTTAGGTCTTCTACATATGGAAATTATTGAAGAGAGAATCGAAAGAGAATTTGGAATTGAAATTATTGCGACTAGTCCTAGTGTTGTTTATGAAGTGGAACTTACGGATCATTCTGTAATTATGGTAGATTCTCCTAGTAAACTTCCTGATAAACAAAAGATTTATGAAATTAGAGAACCTTATATTAAAACGAGTATTTTTACTCCAAGTGATTATATTGGACCAATTATGGAACTTTGTCAAAATAAGCGTGGAAATTATATTGGTATGGAATACATAGATCAAACAAGAGTCAATATTCACTATCAAATCCCACTTTCTGAAATTGTGTATGATTTCTTTGATAAATTAAAGTCTTATACCAAAGGATATGCTTCATTTGATTATGAATTAATCGGTTATAGAGCTAGTGATTTGGTAAAAATGGATATTTTATTAAATGGAGAAGTTGTTGATGCATTAAGTACAATCGTACATAAAGAATTTGCTTATAATCGTGGGAAAGCAGTTGTTGAAAATTTGAAAGAATTAATTCCACGTCAAATGTTTGAAGTCCCTGTTCAAGCATCAGTTGGAGCTAAGGTAATTGCGCGTACAGATATTAAAGCCTTAAGAAAAAATGTTTTAGCGAAATGTTATGGTGGGGATGTTTCTCGTAAGAAAAAACTTTTGGAGAAACAAAAAGAAGGTAAAAAAAGAATGAAACAGATTGGTAGTGTGGAGGTTCCTCAAGAAGCTTTTCTAGCGGTTTTAAAGATGGAGGATTAATATGGATGCTTATAAAAGTTCTAAGGATAATATGTCTTATTTAGTTTGTTATGAGATAAAAGAAAATAGAATAATTGAAAATTATGCAGATGGATCTCGGTCTACAAATATCCCTAACATTCCACATAATATTGATGCTTGTAATAGAAAGTTAATGAAACAATTTCAAGAGGAAAAAGTGCTTCAATCTGGTAAGAATAAACTTTTTATTGGTAGAAAGGCAATTGAAATTACTATGCTTAGTATTGCAGCTATCTGTGGTATTATTTCAAGATTATATCCTATTGGAATGTTAAATATACTTTTAACAGCAGATTTTACACGAGAAGCATTTGCTAAAGCAAGAAAAATCCAAAGATTACGTCTTACTGATTTTTGTTTACAACATGCAAATCAATTTAAATTTTCAGAAAATGGAAGAGATGCATCTTATACACTTTCAGAAAATGGAAAGAAAGCATTTAAATTGGATCATGGATTTAAATTAAATCATGCACATCTCTATACAAATAAAGATTTAAAACAATTAAAGAAAGTAATTGGGGAGTAAAATAATTTGTTTTGATGGAGGTTCATATGGATAAATTAGAAAAAAATCAAGCTAATCCATTTGATTTGATTAGCTATGAAGTAAGTGGAAATAAGATTGTTTTGAATTATATGGATGGTACTATTACTGATGACGTTCCAAATAATGAACATAATATTGAGGTATGTGAGAGAAAATTATTAAGACAATTTGAAAAAAATAAGGAAGAACAAGAAAAATCCTTTAAATTATGTTTAAAAAATGGAATCTCTTTTATTATGCTTTTTTCTTTTACAGGGGGATTGGCATTATCTGATTGTGCATATGCAGCAGCAATTAGTAGTGTATATCTTATTTTAAATACTGCTTTTCATATGAAACAAAGTATAGGGAAAATTCATAGATTACGTCTTACTGATTTTTGCCTACAACATGCATACCAATTTAAATTTTCAGAGGATGGAAGAGATGCATCATATACTCTTTCAACAAATGGAAAGAAAGCATTTAAGTTAGATCGCGGTTTTAAATTAAATCATTCTCATCTTTATACAAATAAAGATTTAAAACAATTAAAGAAAGTGATTGGAAAATAATATGACTCGTAGTTGCTATATTCATATTCCTTTTTGTAGTCACATTTGTAGTTATTGTGACTTTTCAAAAATGTATTATAATTCTTCTTGGTGTAATAGGTATTTAGATGCTTTGGAAAAAGAAATTAATAGTTATTATAAGGGAGAAGAATTAGAAACTATTTATATCGGTGGAGGTACACCAACATCTTTATCAGTAGAGGAATTAAAACGGTTATTTACTATTTTAGATCAATTAAAACGTACTAAAGATGTTGAATTTACAATAGAATGTAATGTTGAGAATATTAGTTTAGAAAAATTAAAAATATTTTTAAATTATGGAGTTAATCGTATTAGTGTTGGTGTTGAATCTACTCATCTAAACATTTTATCTTTTCTAGAAAGACCTTATACAAAAGAAGATATTTTAAGGACTATTTCTTTACTTAAGGAAGTTGGTTTTGAAAATATTAATATTGATTTGATGTATGCAATACCAGGAGAATCTATAGAAGATTTAGAACAGGATCTAAACTTCTTTTTGGCTCTTGACATTCCTCATATTGCTACTTATTCTTTGATGATTGAAGAACATACAAAACTAGGTAATAAAAAAATAGAACCTATTTCTGAAGAAGTAGATGAAGAAATGTATCAAAAAATTCACAGAAAATTAGAAAGTTCTGATTATAAGCATTATGAAATTAGTAATTTTGGAAAAAAAGGCTATTTTTCTAAGCATAATCTTACATATTGGAGAAATAATGAGTATTATGGTTTTGGTCTTGGAGCTTCAGGTTTTGTGGATGGGATTCGGTATACAAATACTAAAAATTTTCATAAGTATGAAAAGGAAGAATTTCGACAAGAAGAGGAAATTATGAATTCAAATCTTGACATGGAAAATGAAATTATGTTAGGATTGAGAACGATAGAAGGGGTATCAAAAGAAAGATTTCAAAAGAAATTTGGGTGTGATTTGAAAGATAAATATGAAATTTCTGATTTACTTGAAAAAGGTTATTTGATAGAAACAAAAGAGAACTATTATATTCCATTTTCTTATTGGTATCTTTCTAATGAAATTATTGTTCGTTTTATAGGAGTTGAGTAGTATGAATAAATTGAAAATATTTGAAAAAGAAATTAATTATATAAGGAATAAAAAATATCAGGAGGACTTAAAAAAGTTAATTGAAGGTCTTCCGGATTATTTTTTTGAAATAGAGGCATCTTCTACAGGAAAATACCATCCAAGATATGCACTTGGAAATGGAGGACTTGTTCGTCATACAAAAGCAGCTGTTAGAATTGCAGTAGAACTTTTAAATGATCCGACAATTGGAGATAAATATACAGAGCGAGAAAAAGATTTGATGATTTTATCCTTGGTTTTGCATGATGGATTAAAATATGGTAATCCAAAAGAACAATATACAAGAGCTGATCATCCTTTGATTGCTAGTGAATATGTAAAAAATAGAAAAGATGAACTATCTTTTAGTGAGGAAGATGTTCAATTTGTTTATGATGTTATTGCGAGTCATATGGGGCCCTGGAATCAGCACCCATATACAAAAGAAGAAATTTTGCCTAAACCAAAGACGCGGTATCAAAACTTTGTTCATATGTGTGATTACTTGGCTAGTAGAAAGTGTATTTTACTTGAATTTGATGATAATAACGATGTGATTGGATAGTTAATGGAATACTAAGAAATATATTCTTAGTATTTTTTTTATTAAAAAAAGTCGTTAAAGATTTAGTTTACAAGAAGTTACTATTGTCAAAAAGGCCTGGGGGGGGGGTATACTATAGATATATAAGATAAGATGGGAGCGTCTATTATGTCAAAAAGTATATCAAATAGGATCATTATACTCTCTATAGTAGTAGTTGGATTATTGTTTATAATGATAGGACTGTTCTATAGTTCTTTTGCATTATTAGATCCAATGAAAAGTATCAGTTTTACTTCTGAAAATTTAAACTATGATGAAAAAGATTCTGGTTCATGGAAAATAGAAAATAGTGCAGAATGG
>CATLHA010000068.1 GCA_949948745.1 uncultured Caryophanales bacterium | reverse complement strand
CGATATGTTGGAACCGCTATCGCTAAAATTATACTTAATATTACGATTACTGCCAAAAGTTCTACTAATGTAAATCCATGATTATTCTTATTCATATTACTACCTCAATCTATCATAATTAATAATTATATTATATCAAAAATTTTAAATTATTTACTAGTAGTAAACAAAAAAAACTATAAATTTGTATAAGTTCTATTCATCCGAATAAAATTAATTTAGGTGATACCATGTTTACAAAAAAAATAGATGCAAAAATCAAAGTAATTTTTCTAATTATTTGTTTACTCTTTCTATTCATTATTTTAAGAGTAATTTATATCCAAACAATAGATTATAAAAAACTATCAATTCTAGCAGATGATCTTTGGAGTAGAAACTTACCAATCGAAGCAAATAGAGGTAAAATTTTAGACAGAAATGGTGTCGTTCTAGCAGATAACCTAACTACAACTTCCTTAGTCTTAATCCCAAATCAAATTAAAGATAAAGATGATACTAGTGAAAAACTTTCTAAAATATTAAATGTAACAAAAGAAGAAATGGATAAACATGTAAAAAAACAAACCTCTATTGAAAGAGTCCACCCAGAAGGAAGACGTCTCTCTTATGAAATTGCAGATCAAATATCAGGATTAAACCTACCTGGTGTTTATTTGGTAAAAGAAGCAAAACGTTATTATCCATATAAAGATTTTTTATCTCATGTATTAGGATATGTTGGAATTGATAATCAAGGGCTATCTGGATTAGAATTAGAGTATGATGAATATTTAACTGGTGAAGCGGGTGCTATTAAGTATTTTTCTGACGCTAAAGGAAATGCCTTAAATTTATCAGACGTTTATGTACCTCCAACGGATGGCATAAATATACAACTAACAATCGATTATAAGATTCAAATGTCCTTAGAAAGGGAATTAGAAAATGCAGTAAAAGCATTTAATCCTGATATGGCCTTAGCAGTGGTCATGGATCCAAATACAGGAGAAATTTTAGGAATGAGTTCTAGACCTAGTTATGATCCTAATAATTATAAGGATTATTCTATGGATACTTTGAGCAGAAATCTGCCAATTTGGGCATCTTATGAACCAGGAAGTACTTTCAAAATTGTAACATTTGCTGCTGCTTTAGAAGAAAATTTAATGGATATGGAAAATGATCACTTTTATGATTCAGGAAGTGTCATTGTCAGTGGTTCTAGAATTGGATGTTGGAAAGCAGGAGGACATGGAGATCAGACATATATTCAAATATTACAAAACTCTTGTAACCCTGGATTTGTAAAGTTAGGGCAAATGCTTGGAAAAGAAAGATTATTTTCTTACTTAGATTTATTTGGTTTTGGAGAAAAAACGGGAATAGATTTAAATGGAGAAAGTACAGGAATTATTTTTGATTTAGATAGAGTTGGAGATTTGGAATTATCAACTACCGCTTTTGGTCAAGGTGTCAGTGTTACTCCTATTCAACAAGTAAGTGCTGTAAGTGCTGTTGTAAATGGTGGAAATTTATATGAACCATATATCGTGAAAAATTTTTTAGAGCCAGAAACAAATACAGTAATTAAGACAAATTCTAAAAAATTAGTTAGAAAAACCATCAGTGAAGAAACAAGTGCCAAAATGAGATATGCATTAGAAACAGTAGTTGCTTTAGGTGGAGGAAAAGCCGCCTATATTGATGGATATCGTGTTGGAGGAAAAACTGGTACTGCTCAAAAAGTAGAAAACGGAAGATACTTAGTAAATAACTATATTATGAGTTTTATGTCTGTAGTACCTGCCAATGACCCAAAAGCAGTTTTATATATTGCTTTAGATAATCCAAAAAATACTGCCCTACTTTCTAGTTATACAACAACACCTATCGCTAGACGTGTTTTACTAGATATAATTGATGCTTTAGAAATAGAAAAGCAAGAAGGTCAACTAGAAAAAGATTATACTTGGGAAGATAAAATCTATCATGAAGTACCAAATGTAGTTGGAAAAACAGTAAAAGAAGCAAAAAAAGAACTTTCAAAATATAAAATTGAATATACAGGTAGTGGAAACATCGTGTTATATCAATCTCCAAGTGCAGGAGAACGTTTACCAGAAGATGAGACCATTGTTCTTTTATTAGGAGAAGAGTAAAAAGGGATAACCAAACTTAGGTTATCCTTTTTCTTTTCTTATAAAAGAAATATCCAATAAAGAAAGTAGAACTAAATGTTAAAAGAATTCCAATCGTATAGAAAATAGTAATTCCTATTCCACCAGTACTTGGTAAGGTAATTGGTTGATTTGGTAATAACCATACGACATCTTCTAAAATAAAATTAGGTGTAGAAGTATCTCCAACCATTTTCTGAGAATTAAGTAAACATTCTTCATAATCACTTTCCTTACTCTTATCTCCTCCATCTTTTAATTTCATTAAAGTAACTTGTACTCCTGATAATTCTTCTTCATTACTTCCCTGTAATCCATTTCGATTTCTATCTATCCATACTTTTCCTTCTAACATTCTACTTATAAAATAGGCATAAGAATAGGAAGATAATTTTCCCTGAGATGAAAAGTTCGCTAAATAATCTCCTGGTGAAGTTTCTGATAAGCCAAGGGTTACATGCATCTCTATCGTTCTTTGTCCTAGTAAATCTCCTACCGCAACAATTAATACTGGTGAAAATTTATCTGGTATCGTTACTTTTGCATTTAGTAACTTTGGATTACTACTTTACCAAATGCACTTCCCATAATAACACCAACTGCTAAGTCTAGTACATTTCCTCTTTTAATAAATTCTTTAAATTCTTGTAACATAAATAACTCCTCCTATAAATGAGATTATCATGATAGAATTTAAAACTCGAGTACAGAAAAATAAAAAAAAGAGGAAAACCTCTTTTTTTATTCATTATCATCTAATTTAACTAAGACTTCTCTAGGTTTTGAACCATTAGCTGGTCCTATAATTCCACGTTCTTCTAACAAATCAATAATTCTAGCGGCACGATTATATCCCAAGCTATATTTTCTTTGTAATTTAGAAGCACTTGCTTGTCCTGCCATAATGACATATTCAACTATCTCATTATAAAGTGGATCCTCATATTCTTCAGGTGCATTTTTAACATCATCAACACTCATTCCTCCACCAGAAGATTCTCCCAAATTCATAAATCTTTCATCATATTGAGCCTTTTGTTGTGAAATTGCCCAATCACATAATTTCTGTAAATCTTCATCGGAAACATAAGCTCCCTGTACACGAACTGGAGCATTTTCCCCCATTGGTAGGAATAACATATCTCCTTTTCCAAGCAACTTTTCAGCACCAATTTGATCCAAGATTGTACGAGAATCAATACTAGAAGAAACTGCAAACGAAATACGAGATGGAATATTAGCTTTAACTACACCAGTAATAACATCAGTAGAAGGTCTTTGCGTTGCAATAATTAAATGAATACCTGCAGCACGTGCCATCTGAGTAATTCTCATAATAGAATCTTCTACTTCCTTACTAGCAACCATCATCAAATCAGCAAGCTCATCGATAATAACAACAATATAAGACATATGATTTAAGTGTTCTTCTTCAGGCCTACCCTCATTTTGTTTATCTACCCATGCATTATATGTAGATATATTCTTAACCCCTTTTTCACTAAAGGTATCATATCGATCTTCCATTTCTTTTACAATTCTCTTTAAAGCATCATTTGCTTTTCTTGGATCTGTAACAACTGGAATTAATAAATGTGGAATACAATTATACATACTAAGCTCAACCTTTTTAGGATCAACAAGAACTAGTTTTACTTCATTAGGCTTTGTTCTCATCAAGATAGACGCAATAATACAGTTAATACAAACGGATTTACCACTACCAGTAGAACCAGCTACAAGCATATGTGGTGTTTTATCAATTTCACAGAAAATAGAATTTCCCATGATGTTTTTTCCTAAAGCAACTAATAACTTACTATTTGTTTTATTTGCAGGAACAGAATCAAGAATTTCTCTTAATCCAACAGGACTAACCGTATCATTTGCAAGTTCAATCCCAACAGTACTTTTACCAGGAATAGGAGCTTGAATACGTACATCCTTCTTAGCTAAAGCTAAAGATATTTCTCTATTTAAGCTAAGAATTTTACTAACTTTTGTTCCAGATGAAATTTCTAATTCATATTGGGTAACACTAGGTCCAACATTTACCTCAACAACCTTCGCTATAATATTAAAATCTTTTAATACTTTTTCTAGTTTTACAATATTTGCTTCAATAATCTCATTATTATTTCCGCCTCTAGTTTTCTTTGTAGTAGAAAGAATTGATAAAGAAGGAAGTTGATAATTTCTATTTGTATTATCATTAATTTTTACTTCTTTAGGAGTTTCCTCATTCATCACAGGTGTTGCTACTTCTTTATCAGTCGTTGGTGATAACTCCCTTGTATGAGTTAACTCATCAATACTATGAATACGAATTTTTCCATCTTCTTTAGGAGAAGCATTTTTTAAATGTTCGTCTTTTTCTAATTCCTCCTGAATAATAGAAGAATCATTTACAATAACACCAGTATCTTCCAAACTTGGTTTCTTCTTTGGCTTTTTTAACTTCTTAAACGGTTTGACAAGAAGTTCTACAAAATCAACACCAGTAATTAAAGCAATTCCAACAACAGAAACTAATATAGAAACAATATAAGTTCCTTCAATCGCAAACAATTTATAAAATAAAACACTAAATACTGCACCAATGATTCCAGCGCCCTTTAATGTCAATAAAGAGCCGTTTAAAATATGTTGAAAATTAGCAACTAAATTGTCTATTGTTGATTGAAAAACTAACATTACATTATCAGGATTTGTCTTAATATAAGTTGTATGCTCTAATACCAATAGTCCCAAAACTAAAAAATAAAGTCCAACAAGTCTACCTGTGAAAAAATTAGGAAGTTCCCTTTTATATACCATATAACAACCTAAAATTAAAACAAAAAACAATAGTACCTGATACCAAGTTCCAATTAAAAACATCGCAAAACTAGCACCAGCTTCTCCTATCATTCCAAGCGGAGATGGTACAATACTCAAAATAGACAATACAATAAGAAAAAGTCCTATGACTTCATTCCAATGTTCAAATTTTTTTTCTTCTTTTTTCTTTTTTTTCTTCCTTTTTGCCATTTTATTACACCTCTTATATCCTAATAACATTATACAGTTTTTTTTAGAAAAAACAAAGATTTTATATAATATTTGACAAAAGAAAAAATACTTAAGCTCTCTTAAGTATTTATTGGCTGTATAATTTTTAGTGTGTGTAATGAATAAAACATTATATGCACTTTTTTCATAATAAAAGACATATAAGTTAAACCTTGATACAATGTAAGTGAC
>CATLHA010000067.1 GCA_949948745.1 uncultured Caryophanales bacterium | reverse complement strand
GAAGGTGGTACACCTGTTCCCATCCCGAACACAGAAGTTAAGCCCTTCAGCGCTGACAATAGTGTATGCGAAGATAAGACGTTGCCAAGGATTTTTTTTGTTTTCATAGAGAATCTTTTTTGATTCTCTTTTTTTCATGGTAAAATGAGTATAGGGAGAGAATCAAAATGAGAGATATTCAAAAAAATGAAGGTGACATCCTATATGTGGAAGTATTTTTACCTAATTATCAAAATATGGAATTTCAAGATGACATTATTAATCTACTAAAAAATAATAGTTTTCTCTTAGCACAATTAAAAACTGATGAATTGGTTTATCTATGGGAAAATTACTCTGAAGGAAAAAGTGTAATTATTAATTTTTTGGATGTAATTATTTTAGAACATGATTATGCGAAATTAAAAACAATTATTTCTTTATCGATGGGTGTAAAAGAAGATTTTTTGGATATCTATACTCAGATGGCAAAAAATGAAAATATATCAAAAAGGGTATTATTAATTGATGTATTATTAGATTTAGGTTTTCCTGCTACAGAAGAACTTATTATTGAACCAATGCGTAAAGATAAAAACAATAAAAATAATAAGGAATTAGAAAGAAATCATATCTTTGATATTTTAGAATACAGGATGGATGATACCGAACTTCAAACTATATTTTTAAATCATTTAGAAGAACTTTTTCATAGTGCAATCCATGAGAAAATACAAATCTTATCACTAGGAATGGAATTAAATTCTAATTTATCCACAGAACTTGTGGATAAATATGGAGTACTTTTATCATATTATAACCAAATCCCATCAGAAAATCAGAAATGGGCAGACGAGGTTATCAGTAATATTATAAATAATGATGGAGAAGAAAAATTATTACTAGATATCAAAGAACGATTGAAAAATGAAAAGCTGATATTAAAAAAATCTGGTTCTTACTCTATTGTATTAGGAACAAAAGAATGGGTTTTAAAACTATGTAGAGAAAGAATTACATGGAAAATACCAAGAAAAAGTTTCTTATTAAACGATAATGAATTTGAAACTGTTTTAGATAACAATGGTATTCCAATAGCAGGAATAGAATGGCAGGAGTTTCTACCTATAACAGATAAAAAAATAACTAAAGACCTAATTTATAAATATTTAATTGAATTTAGAAATCAAAATTTAACAATAGCAGATTCCACTATCCTAGCATATAATCCACAAAATTTTAGATTTCTAAAAGATACTTCTAAAGTAAAGAAAGAATATCAAAATGTACCAGAGTGGTTTTTAGAAAATCCAGTTGTATCCATAGATATAGATGCAATTTATGAACGTGGGGAAAACGAAGAGGCAGATAAGGCAATGGATGAAGCAATATCTAACTTTAAAAAATAAAAATATAATTTAAGTAGGTGGTAAGGTGTTTGAAAAAGCTGCAAAAATGTTTAGTGAATTTATTAAAGATAACTTTGATATCAGCGATGAAAAAATAAAGCATAAAGTAATTCATACATATAACGTAGTGAAAATGGCGGAGTATATAAGTAAAGATTTGGATTTAAGTGAAGAAGACAGGACTCTTTCTAGAATAGTTGCTCTTCTTCATGATATTGGTCGTTTTAGTCAGTCAAAAGAATTTGGTTCCTTTAGGGAGGATCAGAAAAATATAGATCATGCATCCCTTGGAGTCAAAATTTTGTTTGAGGATAATATGATTCGAGCGTTTGTGAAAGAGAATACTTATGATTTAATCATAAAAACTGCTATAGCAAACCATAGTAAATATGAATTAAATACACAAGGAATGACAGAAAAAGAAATCCTCCACAGTAAATTGATTCGAGATGCGGATAAAATGGATAGTTTTCGTGCAAGAACAGTGGATGATATCTATACCATGGCTAATATTGCAGAAGAAGAGATAGAAAACTCGTTAATTACTGATAAAATATACAACGATTTTATGTCAAAAAAAACAATTCTTAGTAAAGACCGAAGAACAGGCATAGATATTTGGATTTCCTATATTGCCTTTATCTTCGATATTAATTATAAAAGTGGGCTTAAATATATTAAAGAAAAAATTACATTAACCAATTAGTAGATCGATTTCACTATAAAAATACAGACACAAAAATAAAAATGGAAGAAATTAGAAACTTTGCACTTTCCTATATTGATGAACAGATAAAATAAACAAATTTCCAGAATTTTCTAATAGAGTAAAAAAAGGAAATTGTTTTACAAAATGATAATTACATAGTATAATACTAGCAGGAAAGAGGAAGCAGTATGAAAAAAATAAAGGTAGGAGGACATTATGTAATTCACTGCTATAAACATGATGGTAAGATACATAAAATTTGGGAAGAAGCTGTCCTGTTAGAAATAGGTGATGAATACTTAGTATTTGGTAATGATAGAACAAAAGTTATCGAATCTGATGGTAGAAGTTGGCGAACTAGAGAACCAGCGGTTATGGTTTTCTTTAAAAAGAAATGGTTTAATGTAATAGGTCAGTACAAAAAAGATGGAATTCAATTTTATTGCAACATAGCATCCCCATTTTTAATAGATGAAAATGCAGTAAAATATATCGATTACGATTTAGATTTAAGAGTTTTCCCAGATGGGTCATTTAAAGTATTAGATCGTGGTGAATATAATTATCATAAAGTTCAAATGAATTATTCAAAAGAATTAGATAAAATTCTACATTCAGAGTTAACTTCATTGATTGAGATGGTAAGAAATAAAGAGTGGCCATTTAATCATGAAGAAATTAAAAAGTATTGTGAAATTTATAAAGAAGAAAAAGAAAAAAATACAGTACTAAGTTAATCATAACGATTGTTATGATTTTTTTCTTTTAAAAGGCATAAAAATTATAAAGAAAGTAATGTTTTCAACTGAAATTTCTTTCAATATATAGTTAAAATTGGTATAATACAAGTACAGGAGATGATAGACAATGGATATTTTGAAAAAGCTATTTGACCATGAATATAAACAAATGAAGAAATTTACAAAAATGGCTGATCAAATTGAAGAATTAGATTCCACAATGGGACAATTATCTGATGAAGAATTAAGGGGAAAAACAGCTAAATTTAAGGAACGTTTAGCAAATGGAGAAACCTTAGAAGATATTTTAATAGAAGCATTTGCAGTAGCTAGGGAAGCATGCTACCGTATCATTGGTGAAAAACCATATTATGTGCAAATATTAGGAGCTTTAGCAATTCACTATGGAAATATTGCTGAAATGAAAACCGGTGAAGGAAAAACATTAACATCAGTAATGCCAGCATATTTAAATGCCTTAACTGGAGAAGGTGTACATATCATCACAGTTAATGAATATCTTGCTGATCGTGATGCAAATTGGATGGGAAATATCCACCGTTTTTTAGGACTTACTGTAGGTGTCAACTTAAGAGAATTAACTCCTAAACAAAAACAAGAACAATATGCTTGTGATATTCTTTATTCAACAAACAATGAGATTGGATTTGACTACTTAAGAGATAACATGGTTATCCGTAGTGAGGATCGTGTACAAAGACCATTAAATTATGCAATTATCGATGAAGTTGACTCCGTATTAATTGATGAAGCAAGAACACCATTAATTATTTCTGGTGGGGAAATGAAAAGTGCAAACCTTTACATTGATGCAGATAGATTTGCTAAGTCATTAAAACAAGAAGATTATATTTATGATGAGAAAACAAAAAACGTTTCATTATCAGAAGATGGTGTAAAAAAAGCAGAAAAATCATTCCGCTTAGACAATCTATACAGTTTAGATAATTCTGAACTTGTGCACTATATCAATCAAGCATTACGTGCAAACTATTCAATGCATAATGATGTAGACTATGTTGTACAAGATGGAGAAGTAGTTATAGTTGATCAATTTACAGGACGTCTAATGAAAGGTCGTGCTTATAGTGATGGATTACACCAAGCTATTGAAGCAAAAGAAAATGTAAAAATTAATCAAGAAACAAAAACTTTAGCTACAATTACATTCCAAAATTTATTCAGAATGTACAAAAAATTATCAGGTATGACTGGTACAGCTAAAACAGAAGAGGAAGAATTTAGAAATATATACAATATGTATGTAATCGAAATTCCAACAAATAGACCTATTGCACGTATTGATAATCCAGATTTGATGTATTCAACAAAAGCAGGTAAATACCGCGCAATTGTAAATGAAATCGAAGAAAGATATAAAAAAGGTCAACCAGTATTAGTTGGTACAATTGCCATTGAAACAAGTGAATTAATTAGTAATTTATTAAAACAAAAGAAAATTCCTCATGAAGTATTAAATGCAAAAAACCATGCTCGTGAAGCAGAAATTATTGCTAAAATTGGTTTAGGAAAATCAGTAACAATCGCAACAAATATGGCCGGACGTGGAACTGACATTAAATTAAGTGATGAAGTTCGTGAATTAGGTGGACTTTGTGTTATTGGTACAGAACGTCATGAATCAAGACGTATCGATAATCAGTTGCGTGGACGTTCAGGACGTCAAGGAGATCCTGGATATACACAATTCTATGTATCTATGGAAGATGAATTAATGGTTCGCTTTGGAACTGATAGAATTAAAGTAATGATGCAAAATTTAGGATTTGATGAAAATCAAGCAATCCGTAGTAAAACATTTACAAAAGCATTATCTTCAGCACAAGCACGTGTAGAAGGAAATAACTTTGATATACGTAAACAGCTATTACAATATGATGATGTTATGAATAATCAAAGAGAAATTATGTATACTAGAAGAAATGAAATTCTAGATAGCGAATCAATTCATAATACAGTTTTGGATACATTTAAGAATTACATTACAGATTTAGTAAATTCTCATATTTATCCTGAAGGAAGATTAACAAATGATGATATTAAAGATATTGTAGAATTTGCTAATGAAAACTTACTAAAAAAGGATATTGATAAAGAAGAAATTGATAATAGATCACCAGAAGAAATAATCGATATCATATATGAATTAGTAGTAAAAGAATATAATCAAAAACTTTCTAAAATTCCTCAAGAAATTGTAGATGAATTTGAAAAGGCAATTAGCTTAAATGTAATTGATCATCATTGGACAGAACATATTAATACAATGTCTCATTTACGTGAAGGTATTTACTTAAGAGGATATGGACAAGAAGATCCATTACGTGCATATACAATGGAAGGATTTGAAATGTTTGATAAGATGATGCAAAGAATCGATCACGATATTACAGTAATGCTAGCAAAATCAGAAGTAAATCAAAATGTGGAAAGAAAAGCTGTCACTAAAAAACAAATTACAAATGATAGTGATGATTCAAGAGCACATACACCAAAGAAAAGTGAAAAGGTTAAAAGAAATGATCCTTGTCCTTGCGGTTCAGGAAAAAAATATAAACAATGCTGTGGTAAATAGCTTAATTTATAAGGAACTATGGAATTTTATAACTGAAAAAATATATAAAAATTAGTGAATTTTGATAAAATGTTTGCAAAATTCTAAAAAGTTATGTAAACAAATTTAAAAATGATAATAAGCTAATCAATTTGATAAGCTTATTTTTTTATTAAAATTATATTAATTTATTTTCTTAAAAAGATATTAGGGATGTT
>CATLHA010000066.1 GCA_949948745.1 uncultured Caryophanales bacterium | reverse complement strand
TTCATAATCATCCATATTCATACTATAACTGTATAATATCCATATTTTAATAACACATATTTTGAACTTTCTAATCACTCATTATAATGTATTCTTTATAATATATATTATTTGAACCTTAAATATTTGGTGATAAAAAAACTATGTTTCACGTGAAACATAGTCTGTGGATAAATTCTTTTAAATTATTTCCCGGGAAATAATTTAAAAGAATAGAACTATATCTAATTCTATTCTTCAACTATTTTAATCTCTTCTGCATTATTTATTTCTTGATTAATAGATTCACCATCTGCATCCTCATCATCATCAATAACAACTGCAACAGTTGCAACCTTTTGATCATCTTTTAATTTAATTAATCTAACTCCTTGAGTTGCCCTACCCAAAGTAGAAATCTGTTCCATTGACATACGCATAATAATACCACTATCAGTAATGATCATCAAGTCTTCTATACCAGTAACTGCTTTTAAAGCCACAAGCATTCCGTTTTTCTCAGTAACATTTAATGCCTTAACTCCCTTACTACCACGATGTGTAAGTCTATAATCACCAATTGGAGTCTTTTTTCCATAACCTTTTTCAGTTACAATTAATACTTCTTCATTATCTGTAATAACTTCTGCACCAATAACTTTAGATCCACCTAAATCAATACCCTTAACTCCTGAAGCGGTACGGCCCATTACACGAATTTCGCTTTCATTAAAACGAACCATTCTACCATTGGAAGCACCAATAATAATTTCATTATCTCCAGTTGTTTTACGAACAGAAATTAATTCATCATCTTCTTTTAAAGTAATAGCAATCTTACCACTACTACGTATATTATCAAATTCACTTAAATTAGTACGCTTAATCAATCCATCCTTTGTAACTAACGTTAAATATTTAACATTTTCATCATTACTCAAACATATGATTGAGTTGATATTTTCACCTTTTTCCACAGGTAATAAATTAACAATAGGAAGTCCCTTGCTTTGTCTACTAAATTCTGGTACTTCATATCCTTTCATTCTATATACTTTACCTTTATTACTAAAGAACAATATATAGTCATGTGTCTTCATATTAAGCATTTTTTCAACAAAATCTTCTTCATTCGTTGCCATACCCTTAATACCTACACCACCACGATTTTGAGAACGATATACATCTACTAACATTCTCTTAATATAACCTTTATTTGTAAGTGTGATTAAAGTATTTTCTACTGGTATTAAAGATTCATCTTCAATATAATCAATAGCTGTCATATCAATCTTAGTACGTCTATCATCACCAAATTTTCTCTTAATTTCAGTCATTTCATCCTTAATAATATCTAAAACACGTTGCTCAGACGCTAAAATAGCCTTATAATCAGTAATTTTTACAAGTAAGTCATTTAATTCACTTTCAACTTTTCCACGCTCTAAACCTGTTAAACGACGTAATCTCATCTCTAAAATACTATTAGCTTGAATGTCGTCTAAACCAAATCTAGTCATTAAATTAGTTTTTGCTTCATCATCGCTATCAGCAGCACGAATAATACGTACAACCTCATCAATATTATCTAAAGCAATTTGTAAGCCTTCTAAAATATGTACTCTTTCCTCAGCTTTTCCTAAATCATATCTAGTTCTTCTAATAATTACTTCTTTCTGATGATCAACATATTTACTAATAATATCTTTTATTCCTAAAGTTTTAGGGGTTTGTCCATCTAAAACTAAGAAAATAATTCCATAATTTGTTTGAAAATTAGTATGTTTATATAAATTGTTTAAAACAACTTGAGGATTTGCATCCTTTTTCAAAGTAATTGTAATCTTAACCCCATCTTTTAAATCTGTATGATAATCCGCAATACCTTCAATTACCTTATTATGAACAAGTTCTGCAACTTTATTCTTAAGTTCCATAGTATTAACACCATAAGGAACCTCATCAACAATGATACAACTATGATTTCCATGCTCTTCAATAGTAGCCTTACTACGAATAGTAATACTTCCCCTACCTGTTTCATAAGCCTTTTTAATACCAGAATTTCCTAAAATAATACCACCAGTTGGAAAATCTGGTCCTTTAATATATTGCATTAATCCCATTGTATCAATTTCTGGATTATCAATATAAGCGATACATCCATCAATTACTTCACTTAAATTATGTGGAGGAATATTGGTTGCCATACCAACTGCAATCCCCATAGAACCATTAACTAAAACATTTGGAAATCTTGAAGGTAAAACTTTTGGTTCCTTCATAGTAACATCGAAGTTATCGTCCATATCAACCGTATTTTTATTGATATCTTTTAATAATTCTAAAGAAATTTTGGCAAGTCTAGATTCGGTATAACGCATCGCTGCAGCGCCGTCTCCTTCAATATTACCAAAGTTACCATGACCATCAACAAGCATATATCTTTGATTAAAATCTTGTGCTAAACGAACCATTGCCTCATAAATAGAAGAATCTCCATGTGGATGATAATGTCCCATTACATAACCTACTGTAGTAGCACATTTTCTATGAGGTTTATCTGGCGTATATCCAGATTCATACATTGACCATAAAATACGTCTATGTACAGGCTTTAAACCATCTCTTAAATCTGGTAAAGCACGAGAAGCAATTACACTCATTGAATATTCCATAAATGATGTTTTAACTTCATCTACAATATTATTATGATCTAATCTATCTCTTTCGTGAAAATATCCACTAAATCCACTATTTTCTGTTGTATCTTTATTTGAATTACCCACAACCTCTGTGGAAACTTGAGTAGAACCACCTTCTTCACTATCTGTTGTGTCATCAGTTTGTTCAGCTCGTTTTAGTAATTCATTTAAATCTTCATTATTTGTATCCATAATTCACCACCCTAAATATCTAGATTTTGTACATATCCAGCATTTTCCTCGATAAATCTTCTTCTAGGTTCTACATCATCACCCATCAATTTTTCGAAAATAGCATCTGCTGCAACACAATCATCTACTGTAATCTTTCTTAAAACTCTTTGCTCAATATCCATTGTTGTTTCATTTAATTCCTCTGCATCCATCTCTCCTAAACCTTTCATACGAGCTATTTCTGCTCTAGCACGAACATTTTCAGGAAGTGAATTAAGATAAGATTCAAGTTCATCCTCATTCAATACATATTTCCTTGTCTTACCATGCATAATTCTAAATAATGGAGGTTGTGCAGCATAAACATGTCCTGCTTCCACTATTGGACGAAAGAAACGATAGAACAAAGTTAATAGTAATACACGAATATGAGATCCATCAACATCGGCATCGGTCATGATGATAATCTTGTCATATCTTAACTTAGACAAATCAAAATATTCACCAATACCAGTACCAAATGCTGTAATAATTGTCTTAATTTCCTCATTTCCTAAAGCCTTATCTAATCTAGCCTTCTCAACATTTAAAATCTTACCTCTAAGTGGAAGAATAGCTTGTGTCATAGAATTACGACCTTTTTTAGCAGATCCACCTGCACTATCCCCTTCGACTATAAAAATTTCAGATACTGATGGATCCTTACTCTTACAATCTGATAATTTACCAAAGAAGTTAGTTACAGCTAAATCACTCTTACGAGTTGCTTCACGTGCTTTTTTAGCAGCCATTCTCGCATTTCTTGCTAAAATTGCCTTATTAACAATAATCTTTGCTTCTTCTGGATTTTCAAGCAAAAATCTTTCAAATCCCTCAGAAAATACACTATCCGCTAAACTTCTAACTTCAGAATTTCCAAGTCTACCCTTTGTTTGTCCTTCAAACTGAGGATTTGGATGTTTACAAGAAACAATCATTGTAAGACCTTCTTTTACATCATCATCACGAAGGTTTTCATCTTTTTCCTTTAAAATATTGTTCTTTCTTGCATAACTATTAATAACACGAGTTAAAGCACGTTTCACACCATCTTCATGAGTTCCACCATCATGCGTATTAATATTATTTACAAATGAATAAATATTTGGATTATAAGAAGTATTATATTGCATTGCAACTTCAAAAAATACCCCATCTTTTTCACCACTTAAATGAATAATTGCATCATGGATTGGTGTTTTTTCTTGATTAATAAAGCGAACATACTCACTAATTCCACCTTCATATATAAAGGTTTCTCCAGTAGTATCTTCCATATCACGATCATCTCTAATATTTAAAGATAATCCTCTATTTAGGAATGCAAGTTCACGAATTCTAACTTTAAGTGTTTCATAATCATAAATATCCGTATCAAAAATTTCTGGATCTGGTTTAAAAGTAACCGTTGTTCCAGTACGTTCAGTAGAACATTCTCCAATTATATGAAGAGGTTCTGTAGTATGACCACCATTCTCAAAACGAATTTTATGTATTTTTCCGTTCTTATAAACAGTAACTTCCACCCACTTAGAAAGCGCATTAACAACAGATGCACCTACTCCGTGAAGACCTCCAGATACTTTATATCCTCCTCCACCAAATTTTCCACCTGCATGCAGTACTGTATAAACAGTTTCTACTGTAGAAATACCAGTTTTTGGATGAACATCAGTAGGAATACCCCTACCATCATCTTTAACAGTAATAGAGTTATCTTTATTTATGACAACCTCAATATTATGACAATATCCTGCCAAAGCTTCATCTATTGCGTTATCTACAATTTCCCATACTAAATGGTGAAGACCTTTTACATCTGTAGTACCAATATACATACCAGGTCTTTTTCTTACTGCTTCTAGTCCCTCTAAGACTTGTATATCCGAAGCATCATAATGTGTTGTTTGTTCTTCAATATCCATATTATCATCCCGCCTTTTCCTCTACATTACCATTTTTAACTACAAAAACACGACCTCTTTCAACTAATTTTTTATTAATATTCTTAAGATCTGTTGTTGTCAAAATTACTTGAACATCAGTTGGTAGATATTTAACTAACTGATTTCTCTTTTTTACGTCTAATTCACTGAAAATATCATCTAATAAAAGAATTGGAGTAGTATGTAAAATACTATTAAATAATTCTATTTCAACGATTTTAAAGCAAATAATAGCAAGTCTTTGTTGCCCTTGAGATGCAAAGATTTTCATATTCTCTTCTCCAAGAAAAAAAGAAAAATCATCTCTATGTGGACCATATAAAGTGGATCCATTTAAAAGTTCCTTTTTACGATTTGCTTTTAATTTTTTAGAAAATTTAGTACGAATTTCTTCTTCATCATATACTTGCAAATCTAAATTATTTTCAAGTTTAATTTTTAGACGACAATCTCCAGCTATATTTTCAAATATGGAACCTATTTTAGAAGATATAAATTCAAAATATTCCCGTCTGTACTTATAAATTTCTACCGCTCTATCAATCAATTTCTCATCCAGTATTTCTAAATATCTAGGATCAGTATATTGATTAATATTCATAAGTTTTAAGTACTCATTCCTATTTTTTAAAATTTTATTGTATTCATTTAAATAATGAACATATGGTGCATATAATTGACTAATTTGCACATTAATAAAATTTCTTCTATCTTGAGGAGATCCCTTAATAATTTCTAAATCCTCAGGACCAAACATGATAACTTTCATATTAAAGATATAACTAGAAATCTTAGGAATATTCTTCCCATTAATAAAAACCTTTTTATTATTATTAGAAAGACATACACTAAGTTCATTCATTTTTTTTGAATCTCTAAGTATACCAAAAATACTACCATCTATTTCATCATGTTTAATTAAATTATTTTCAGCCCCAAAACGTGGAGATTTAGTAAGAGCAAGTACATATATACTTTCTAAAATATTAGTTTTTCCTTGTGCATTGTCTCCAATAAAAATATTAATACTAGAACATAATTTAAGTTTTAATTTTTTATAATTTCTAAAGTTTTTTAATTCTAATTTTGATAAATACATAAA
>CATLHA010000065.1 GCA_949948745.1 uncultured Caryophanales bacterium | reverse complement strand
CAGCCATTAAATTATATTTTTTCATTATTCTTAAAACCTTCTTTCCATTCATTACAACCCCATATTTGATTTTTAGGCCTTCCACAATTCTACGATAACCATATGTGCTTTTAGAATCATCAAATATTTCTTTAATTATTAAATAATCATAATAATCAGGATCTTCCTTATTTCGATATTTGTAATAAGTTTTAGGACTTATCTCTAATACGGCACACAAATTATATAACTTATAATTATCTTTATATAGATTAATGAAAGTTACTTTCTCTTTCGTTGTGCCTTGAGGAAGGCCTGGTATTTTTTTAATATTTCATATCTTTCTTTGTAATCTTCTTTTGTTAATTCTCTTTCTTTGGGTCGACCACTTCCTTGTCCAGCATTTGGAAATAATTCAGGATGATTAACAAATTTTCTTTTCCATGTTTGAATTGTTCTAGATGGTATACCATATTCCTCTGCTAAAAAATAACTAGATATTCCATCAATCAATTTGTTTATTATTTCCTTTTTTTCTTCATTTCCATATTTTTTAAATTTCTGCCCTTTTGAAGCCATAAGAAAACACCTCCTTTCAGAGATGTTATTCTATCATATTTCTTGAAATACACTTTTTATTGTATCTACTTTATGGGGTGCATTTCAATATTTAAACGCACTTTTTCTATTGTATAAAACTAATAACATTCTGGAAATTTATTGACAAAAATTACCAAAAATATGGAAACAGATGTTATAATAAGCTCAGATACTTATCAGTATGAAAACATAAACTGGGAAGATCAATTAACAAAGTTTAACAATCAGGAAATCACATATGATGAAATTGGAAATCCATTAAGTATTGGAAATAATATTACTTTAGATTGGATCAATGGTAGAAGTCTGTCTAGTTATCAAGATACAAGTAAAAATCTAAATATTAACTATAAGTATAATAGAGATGGTATAAGAGCTGAAAAAGAGATTAACGGAGTAACAACAAAATATCATCTAGAAAATAGTAGTATTATCTATGAAGAAAGAGGCAATAGTACCATCTACTATCTATATGATTTAACAGGACTAGTAGGACTAAAATATAACGATAATACTTACTACTACATAAAAAATATTCAAGGAGATATTATTGGAATATTAGATCAAGATTACAACGAGATAGTAACCTATGAATATGACTCTTGGGGAAAATTACTAAGTATCAAAGATAATCAAGGTAATGAAATAACAGAAGAAACTAATATAGGAATCATCAATCCATTTAGATATAGAGAATACTATTACGATACAGAAACAGGTCTATACTACCTAAATAGTAGATACTATAATCCTACTTGGGGAAGATTCTTAAATGCAGATTTGCTTTTAGGGGCAAACAAAGATATTATTTGTTATAATTTATATGCATATGTTAGTAATAATCCAATTAATAACACAGATTCTAATGGTAAATTTTTTGGTAAAGCTTGGAAAAATATAAAAGAAGGATGCAAGAAATTTGGAAAAGCTGCAGTGGATGTATGGAATGCTGGATGTAAAATTTTTACCGATGTTTATAATGGTGTGTGCTCGACTGTAAATAAACTAAAAAACGCTTTTGTTTTTGAAGCAGAAGTTGGTTTTGGAGTAGGAGTTGGAGGGCAAATTGGACTAGCAAAAGTAGAATTAAAAGCTACAAAAACCATAGGATATGGCTATAGTAATAATCAAACATATGAATATACATCAGATAGCGTAGGAGGAAGTGTTGGAATTGAAAATAAAGAATTTGGATTATCATTTGAACTTAGAAACTATGATGAAGGATTAATAAATCCTATGGGAATGCCATGGGAAGTATGGAATGATCCATATGTCACTAAAGAATGGTCATATGGTTTTACAAAAAAGACAACAAAAAATTCTGGAGTTACAAGAGAAACATCAAAAAGTGGCAGATTTATAGGATTTTGTATTGAAGCATATCCTTTTGTAGGTGGCAAGATAAAAATTGGATTTAATATTTAGGAAGGTGAAAAATATGAATCTAAAAATTAGAAGATTAGGAGCTATATTTATTGATTATTTAATTATTTTTTATACCTGTTATTACTTTTTGCAAATTTTACAACCATTAGCAAAAAAATACATATTTTTAGAAATAGTTTTTACATTAACTGCATTAATACTTTTTGCTAATCTATTTTTAAGAAAGGATATGATATTCGGCTATGAAAGTATTGGTAAAAAGATTATGAGACTAAAGATATATAATGAAAGTGGTATGAGAATAAAAAATAAAAAGAAACTTATTGATAGAGTATATTACTCACTTTTTACTTTTGAATTTCCATTCTATCCATATATAATTCTAATTAATAATAGAAGTCGTGGAGATAGAATAACAAAGACGATTATAAAATAAATTTTATAAGGAAGAGTTTAAAGATTAAGTGCATTAGCACTTTTTCTGTTGTACCAAATTAATAACATTCAGGAAATTTACTAACAAAAATCACCAAAAATTTAGAAACAGGTGTTACAATAAAAACAGATACTTATCAGTATGAAAATACAAACTGGGAAGATCAATTAACGAAATTTAACAGTCAAGAAATCACATATGATGGAATTGGAAATTCATTAAGTTTTGGAAGTAATATTACCTTAGATTGGATCAACGGTAGAGTCTATCGAGTTATCAAGATACAAGTAAAAATCTAAATATTAACTATAAGTATGATAGAAATGGTATAAGAACTGAAAAAGAGATTAACGGAGTAACAACAAAATATCATCTAGAAAATAGTAGCATCATCTATGAACAACAAGGAAACAATACTATTTATTACCTATATGACTTAACAGGATTAGTAGGGCTAAAATATAACAATAATACTTATTACTGTATTAAAAATATCCAGGGAGATATTATTGGAATATTAGATCAGGATTACAACGAGATAGTAACCTACGAATATGATTCTTGGGGTAAATTACTAAGTATCAAAGATAATCAGGGTAATGAAATAATAGATGAAAACAATATAGGAATCATCAATCCATTTAGATATAGAGAATACTATTATGATACAGAAATAGGTCTATATTACCTAAATAGTAGATACTATAACCCTAATTGGAGAAGATTCTTAAATGTGGATTTTCTTTTAGGTGCAAACAAAGATATTATTTGTTACAATTTATATGCATATGTAAGCAATAATCCAATTAATAATACAGATTCTAATGGTGAATTTTTAGGTGAAGCTTGGAAAAAAATACAACGGGGATATAAAAAATTTAAAAAAAATGTAGAAGATGTATGGAATGGAGCAAAAAATTTTGCTACCACTGTATATAAAAATGTAAAAAATTTTGTTACAAATGCATATAATGGTGTGTGTTCAACAATTAATAACCTAGGAAAAGCCTTCGTATTTGAGGCGGAAGTTGGCTTTGGAGTTGGCTTTGGAGGTCAAGTTGGTCTTGTAGGTGGTCATGTTGGTGCGACTAAAACATTTGGATATGGTTATAGTAATAACCAAAGTTATGAGTATACATCAAATAGTATTGGATTTGATGTTAGTGTATATAAATACAAGGGAGGACTAAGTGCTGATTTAAGAAATTATGATGATGGACTAGTAAATCCAATGAGTATGCCATGGGAAATATGGAATGATCCACATACTGCTCTTGAATGTACCTTTCTTATGAAAAGAGTAATATATGAGAGTCCAAATTCTTCAGTGGATATTGGCCCAGAATTTTCAAAAAATGGAACGTTTTGGGGAATTAGTTTAGAGTTTTGCCCATTTGTAGGTGGAAAAATTAAAATTGGATTTAATTTTTAATGAGGTGATTAATTTTTATGAATTTAAAAATAAGAAGACTAATAGCAATGTATATAGATTTTCATATCGTATTTTTTGCAACATACATATTTATAGGAATGTTTGAATCACTATTTTATAAAAATATATTGGTTGATATTATTTTTGGCCTAGCATTTGGAACTATCTTTATTAATTTATTATTAAGAAAAGATATGATATTTGGATATGAGAGTATTGGAAAAAAGATTATGAAATTAAAAATATACGATGAAAATGGTATGAGAATAAAAAATAGAAAAGAACTCATAGATAGAATATATTATTCACTTTTTAGCTATGAATTCCCATTCTATCCATATATAATTCTAATCAATAATAGGAGCCGTGGAGATAGAATAGTAAAGACAGTCGTAAAATAGATTTTACAATGAAAAGTTAAAAGATTAAGTGCTTCTGCACTTTTTCTTTTCGAGCAAATATATAATAGAAGAAATTCAACAGTAATAAAAACCAAAATTTAGGACTAGATGATATAATAAAAATAGATACGTATTGGTAGAAATTAATAACAATATATTGTACCGAAAGGAGAAAATAAATATGGGAGCATGGGGAACAGGACTATATCAGGATGACGTTACTTGTGATATAAGAGAAGATTATCTTAATAGATTAAAGATAGGATATACAAATATAGAAGCTACAAATGAAGTAATAGAATGGAATATAGGAAATTTAGAAGAAGATGATGAAGATATACCATTATTTTGGTTTGCTTTAGCAGATACACAATGGAAGTATGGGCGATTGCTTCCAGAAGTAAAAGAACAAGCAATCAAGTATATTGACGAAGGAAAAGATTTGGAAAGATGGATAGAAAATAAAAGAGAATATCCAAAACGAAAAAAAGTATTAGAAGAATTAAAAGAAAAATTGAATTCCCCACAGCCAGAAGAAAAAAAGGTGCGCAAGATGGTAATGCATAAAGCAACATGGAATGTAGGAGATGTTTTATTGTATCAAATAAAAAATGAAGAATTTAAAAATAATAAATGGTATCATAAATATGTTATATTTAAAGTAATAGGTATAAGTGAAACTAATATAGGAAGTCTTCCTCGAGAATATTCAAATGAGCAGAACATAGTAGGAATTTGCAGTTGGGTAGGCGATTTTATTCCAGATATAAACAAAATAAAAAAATTAGATTTCATTAAATTAACTAAGTCAGATACATCAAAAGATTTTCTATGCACTTTTACTTTTGATAAAAGGGAATTGAACCAATTAGATTTTAGAGTAATTGTGACAGATCATGAATTTTATAAAAATTCACAAGATACTATGAGTGGAATTGGAATACCATGGGAAAATGTTAATACATTAGATATTACTATAAGATTAGCATTAGAAAAAGCAGAAAAAGATGGCACTTTGATAGATGAAACAAAAAAAGAAAATTAATAAAATTAAGAATCAGAAGAAAAACTCTGATTCTTTTTCTATGACTTTTAAATTTTAGAACTAGATGCTATAATAAGTACAGATACTTATGAATATCAAAACAACAACTGGGAAGATCAAAATTTAATAATGAAGCAATTACATACGATGAAATTGAAAATCCATTAAGTATCGGAAGTAATATTGCCTTAGATTGGATTAATGGTAGAAGTCTATCTAGTTATCAAGATACAAGTAAAAATTTAAATATCAATTATAAATACAATAAAGATGGTATAAGAACTGAAAAAGAAGTTAATGGAGTAACAACAAAGTATCATTTGGAAAACAGTAATATCATCTATGAACAAAGAGGCAACAACACAATTTACTATCTATATGACTTAACAGGACTAGTAGGATTAAAATACAATAATAATACTTACTATTACATCAAAAATATCCAAGGAGATATTATTGGAATATTAGATCAAGATTATAACGAGATAGTAACCTATGAATATGACTCTTGGGGAAAATTACTAAGTATCAAAGATAATCAAGATAATGAAATAATAGATGAAACCAATATAGGAATCATTAATCCATTTAGATATAGAGAATACTATTATGATACAGAAACAGGACTATACTACCTAAATAGTAGATACTATAATCCTACTTGGG
>CATLHA010000064.1 GCA_949948745.1 uncultured Caryophanales bacterium | reverse complement strand
TCGACATATTATTAACTATATTTAACATCTTTCATCTTAATTCAAAATTCTAATACTATTTAATAACTCTATACTTTAATTGAATATAAGAGTGCTTTAAGCTATTACACTCAATTAATTCTAAGGCCTTTAATTTACTTAATTCATTAACAGTTTGGATTGACTCCCCATCAATTAAAGTAGATGTATCCCTTCCACCTACTAACAATGGAGCAACCACAATATGAACATAATCAATTAAATTACTTCTCAAAAATAATCCATTTAAATTACCACCAGACTGAATTGTTAAATTAGAAACACTATACTTTTCTTTTAAATCTTCTAATAAAAGATGTAAATTTAATTCTTCATAATCTAAAACAATCAAATTATCATATTTATCTTTTAAATCATGTACCACATGATTTTTATTTGTAGTAACTAAAAATAATTGATGAACCCATTTACACAAATAATCAATTCCTTGTTCATTTAGATGAGGCTCATTATCTATAATAATAAAACTACATGGACTTTTAACTGGAATTTCTTTCCTATTATTAACTCCTATTTTAGCCATCACTCTTCCTGTATTTAATGAAAATAAATCTGTAGTTTGTTCAATATCATAATATTGCTGTAATCCTTCTTTAACACCAGGAATCAAACACCAATCTTTATCCGCATCAAGCATATCATTATTTCCACTACTAATTTTTCCATCTAAGGATTCTAACATAAATAATGTTGTTATTGGTCTATTCATAAAATTTCTCCTTTCTCATTAGAAATCCATCGCCTGATTTAAAATTTTTTTAAATTCATCAAAATTTTTTTCATAAACTCTCTTATTAATTTCAATCATAATAGAAACAATATTAGTATTTTTCTTTCCATAATATTTATTAGGAACCAAAGATCCACTGTATGGATAATTAATTTTTACAGAATATCCACGATGCTCAAAAAATTGAATAAAATGATTGGTTATTTCTTCTGAATAATAATCTTCTTCTATTCCAATACAAATATCTGGAACATCTTGATAATGAAATAACTTAGAAACAAGTTCCGAAGAATAAGAATGCAAATCAATAATAATACACTGTTGATATTTATCTAAAATCTCTGTCACCTTATCATCTAAAAGTCCATGATGCTGATCATAAATAGATGTAATAACTTTTTTTTGATGAAAACTAGGCTGAAACATCAAATCTCCATTACTTGTTTTTGTATAAATATACCCCATCCCATATTGATTCATAGGTTCGCTATCATCCTTAAATCTTTCTACATCACAATATAA
Source organism: uncultured Caryophanales bacterium (assembly GCA_949948745.1). GTDB lineage: Bacteria > Bacillota_I > Bacilli_A > RF39 > UBA660 > Alloscybalousia. Next base: position 4,660 of record CATLHA010000064.1, on the reverse strand, counting down.
TCTAGAATACGGAAAAATAACCGCTTGACTTTTATCATTTAAAAGTTCATCTACCTTATAATCACACAAAAACATATTTTCTTCCTCCAACTTAGATATAGTTAGAAAAGTAGATTGCTTATATGAATCAGGAATATAAAGACTAGAATGTGGAATATGAAATAATATATTTTTTCTCATAATTTTTTCCTTTTATTCTAATTAGTTACTACTTCTTTGGTTTGAGAATCTTTCAACTCTTCAAACATTTTAGCCATAGTTTCACTATTATTAGTTAACTTCTTAATTGTCAACTCTTCTGCTTTATTATTCGCAAGTCTCAAATTATTTTCACTAGAAAGCAAGGCATCTTTTGTCTTTTGTAAATGATCAATTGTCTTGTCAATTTCCTCAATTGCCTTTTTGAATTTTTCACTTGCAATTCTATAATTTCTTCCAAATCCTTCTTTAAATGTATTCATATTTTCTTCAAAATGGGAAATATCAATATTTTGATTTTGAATAACCTGTAGCTCTTTCTTATATTGTAAAGAATTTAAAGCAATACCACGAATCAAGGTAATTAATGGAATAAAAAATTGTGGTCTTATAATATACATCTTTTCATATCGATGTGACATATCTACAATTCCATTATTGTAATACTCATTATCAATTTCAAGTAAACTAACAAGTACTGCATACTCACAATTTTTTTCTTTTCGATCCTTATCTAATTCTTTTAAGAAATCTTCATTCTTATGCTTAGTAGCAGTTTCATCAGCCTCATTCTTCATTTCAAACATAATAGATACAATCTCAGTACCTTCATCATCATAATCCCGATAAATAAAATCTCCCTTAGATCCAGTCTTAATATCATTATCCTTTTCAAAATAAGAATTTTTAAATAGAGGTCTTAATTTATTAAACTCATTATTACAATGTTGTTCCAAAGATTCTCCAATCATCTTAGTAGATTGTCTAGCCTTAAAATCTTTATAATAAGCAATCTGCTCATCCTTATTTTTAATTCTTTCCTCATAACTTTCTTTTAGATTTTTTTCTTTTAATAAGAATTCACTTTGATTTAACTGTAACTGATTATTTAAAGAACCAATTTCTTTATCTTTTTCAGTAACCGTATTTTTAACAGCTAATTCTTTTTCTGTTTCTTTTAGTTGAATTTGGCTTTTTAATTCTGCTATTTCTAAAGCTTTTTTATTAATTTCATCTAAATACTGTTTTTCTATTTTACTTTGAGTTTGTTCTTCTTTTGTTTTTAACTCATTTTTTAAGTTATTGATTTCAATTTCCTTTTGACTTAGTTCCTCTTGTAAACTTTTTTCATATTTTGCTTCTACAAGTTTTACTGCATTTTCTTCTGCTTTTTTATGTTGTTCTTCCCTTAATAGAATTTCCTTTTCAAATTCATGATCTCGAATTTGTTTTACAATAGATTCATAATCTGTTTCATCTATTTGAAAGACTGTGTGACATTTAGGACACCTAATTTCATTCATATGAACACCCCCAATATTTTCTAAACATTCTACATATATAATACCAGAACAAAAGAATAAAATTTAAATAAATTTTAAATTTTATTCGCTCCTAGTCGTTGCCTCCTAGGTTTCCTACTTCTTTGATAAGGTACTCCTTATTCTCCATAGGCTTCAATTCCGACAGTCGCTGCCGTACTCTTTTTCTTATTTTTTATTGTTTTATATTAGTCATTATATATTTACAATACTATAATGCATTTTTAATCCTTCAAACATTATATTCATACTTGCATTGATATCTCGATCATGCCTCATCCCACATCTTTCACATTCCCATTCTCTTATCTCTAATCTATTTGTTATTTCTGTTTTATTTTCGCATCTATTACATGTTTTACTACTTGGATAATATGTATCTACTTGATAGTAATACTTTCCTAGTTGTTTCACTTTCCATTTTAATAATAAACATATTTGATGAAAACTAGCATCTAATATTGATTTTGAAAGATGATGGTTTTTACTCATTTCTTTGATATCTAACTTTTCACTAACAATAATATCATTCTCTCTTGTTAGTTTATTGATTATTTCATTCATATAATATTTTCTAGTATTTTTTATCTTACTATATAATCTTGATAGTTTATTCTTTGTCTTTAAATAATTATTACTTCCTTTTATTTGCCTTGATAATTTTCTTTGTATTCTTTTTAATCTCTTCTCATGTTTTTCTAACACCTTTTGATTAGAATACTTTTCTCCATCAGATGTAATCACTAAATCTTTTACTCCTAAATCGATTCCTATAATCTTTTTTGGAACTACTTCTTCCTTTTTAACTTCTATTTCATCTACTACAACACTTACATAATATTTTCCTGTTGTTTCCCTAATCACAGTTGCATTTACTATTTTTCCATTAATTACTTCTAGATTTCGATACCCTCTTATATTTACTAATCCTAACTTTGGTAGTTTTATTTTTCTTTCCTTTAAATCTAATTCTATATTACTATATTCTTTTCCTTTATAACTACTTCGAATACAATTTGTTCTATAACTCTGTCTAGAAAATCTATTCTTAAAAATTGGATATTTATTTCTTTTTGAAAAGTAATTTTGATAAGCATCCTCTAAATTAAAGATAGCGCATCTTAAGCTACAACTGTCCACCTCTTTTAACCAAGGATAATCTATATACATTTCTTTTAATTCTTTGCACATATCAAATACTTTCATTATTTTATGTTCCACACATTTATTTAAAAAGTAATTATATATGAATCTATAACAACCAAATGTTTTATGAATTAGATTAGTTTGTTCATCATTCGGATACATTCTAAATTTATACGCCTTATACATCTAATTCACCCCCCTGTTTCTTTAAAATTACTACATATATTTACTTTTATCAAGAAAACAGTGAATAATTTAATAAAAATGCAAATTCGTATTTTTTTAATGATATTCTATTGACACAATAGAATAAATAGTATCTAAATTAAAACCGATACTTTTTTCAAATTGTTTATTAGATTTCATCGGTTAAATAGAGAAAATTCCTTATTAACAAAAAAAGGAGAACTAAGAGTTCTACCTATAAATTTTATAATTTAAACTTAATTATCCACACCAACTTTTTTATATACGATATTAAATAATATAATACTACCAACTAACCATGCAAAAATTATTAGAAAAGAAATACCAGTGTTAGAAATATTCATTGTATTTTTAGAAATAGACTCGAAGATTTCCATCATCGCATCGGTTGGCAAAAAAGAAGATATCTTAGAAAAAATATCACTTTGAACCATTCCTGTAAATAAAGGTGCCATCAAGATAAACATAAATGGGAGCGATAACAACCCTGCAGACATTTGATTTTTTGCTAACAATCCTACTACTGCTCCAAATAAAATAACTGCAATACCAACAAATAAACCAACTAGTTGATATAGGATAAAACTTTCCATAGAAAGACCAACAATAAAAAACATAAGTAAATTATCAACAACAACAAATAACATACATATTAGTGCCTTTGCAAAAAGAATTTCGGTAGCAGTTACATCATTTAACATCAAAGTTCTTAACGTATTTTTTTCTTTTTCTTCTGCAATAATAGTTCCCATTAAAGCAACTGGAACCATAGCCAACATTAACAATGTACATAAAGAAAAAACGTATTCTTTACCTAGCATCTCCATATTAGAATAAAGAAGTGCAAATCCAACAGGCATTACAATATAAATAAACACATTCATATTCTTAAACAAGTCTTCTATACCTAGTTTAAATAGTGCTTTAATTTTATGAATTCTCATTTCAATTCCCTCCCAGTTAAACTTAAAAATATTTCTGCCAGATTTGGTTCTTGTGAGTGAATAGATTTTATTTTCTTAGAAGAGTTTTCTTTGCATGCTTTCATAATACTGTTTACATCACACTTTACATCTAATACACAATCATCATCAAATAAGATTTGAACTGTATCTTTCGCATACTTTAATTTTAAATCTTTCGGATTTCCTAATTCAACAATTTCTCCTTTATTCAAGAAAGCAACACGATCACAAAGAATATCTGCTTCTTCCATATTATGTGTTGTTAAAAATATAGTAGTTCCATTCTTTCTTAAATTCAATAAAAGTTCATGAATTTCTTCAGTTGTAGCCGGATCAAGTGCAGCAGTTGGTTCATCTAAAAATAATAATTTTGGAGAATCAATAATCGCACAAGCAAGTAATAAACGTTGACGCATTCCTTTTGATAAATCTTTTACTTTTTTATCCTTATCTTCCCATAATTTTACTTTTTTTAAAATTTCTTCTACCTTTTTATTACTAACTTTTGATAACTCGGCAAAAAAAGATAAATTGCGGTAAACTGTTAATCGTTCATATGCACCACTGTTATCACTCAAAATACCAATTGATTCTCTTGGAACTTGAACCATACATTCTCCACTTGTTGGAATGAATTGTTTAGTTAACAATTTAATTGTCGTTGTTTTTCCAGCACCACTTGGACCTAAAAATCCAAAAATTTCTTTTTCCTTTACTTCAAAAGTAATATCTTTTAAAATTTTCTTTTTTCCAAGTGTAATACTTAATTTATTAGTTGATATAATATTATCACCCATAATAACCTCCTATAAAAAATACTAA
>CATLHA010000063.1 GCA_949948745.1 uncultured Caryophanales bacterium | reverse complement strand
ATATATCTATAGTATACCCCCCCCCCAGGCCTTTTTGACAATAGTAACTTCTTGTAAACTAAATCTTTAACGACATTTTTCACAAAAAGATTTTCCGCTTTTCTTATACTGTTAGAGCTAAGCAATTTCAAGCAAAATTTTTTTGTCATAAATTGTATCTACTAGATAATAAAAATCATGAATATACTTTTTTAGAGGAGAAGAAAATGAACGATAGAATAAAAATAGGAATACCAAAAGCATTATTGTTTTATAAGTATGGCAATTTATGGATAAACTTCTTTGAAAATTTAGGATTTGATATTATCATCAGCCCAGATACAAATCTAGAAACTTTAGAAAAAGGAAAATTAAAATTAGATGATGAAGCATGTCTATCCTTAAAAATATTTATGGGACATGTAGAGTATTTAATTGATAAATGTGATTACATATTAATACCAAGAATTGCATGCCTAAATAAACATGAAAAACTTTGTACAAATTTCAATGCATTATATGATTTAGTAAGAAATATATTTTCTAAAAGATTAATTCACTACAATATCGATGTTGAAAAAAAAGAAGATGAATTCTATGCATTTGTCACAATGGGACTTGACTTAGGATTTAAATATAGAACTGTAGTAAAAGCATACCATGAAGCAAAAAAGCAAGAGCAAATCACATTAGAAAGAAGAATCAGCAAACAAAAGGCACTACTAGCAAGTAGTAAAAATGTAAAAATTCTTCTAGCTGGACATCCATATAATTTATATGATGAATTTACTTGTGGACCAATTATTAAGTTACTAGAAGAAAATGATGTAGATATTATTTATAGTGATTTATATCATCAAAAATACTTAAAACAAGAAGTAGAAGAAATTAGTAAAAAAAATTATTGGACATATAATCGTGAAATTATCGGTTCTATTAGTCACTACAAAGAAAATGTAGATGGAATTATTTTAATTACTGCTTTTCCTTGTGGACCAGACTCCCTAAGTAATGAAATGATTTTAAGACAAATTAAAGATAAACCTATTATCCAATTAATTATAGACGAAACAACAGGAGAAGCAGGACTTGCTACTAGAATAGAAAGTTTTATTGATATTATCAAGGAAAGAGGAAAAATAAATGAAGAAACAAACAATTAGCTTTCCCCATTTAGGAGATTATTACATTCCAATTAGTTTTTTATTAGAAAAATTAACTCCACATAAAATTATCCCTGCCCCGCCCATCACAAAGAAAACAATTGAATTAGGCGCAAGATACTCCCCAGATTTTGTATGTGTTCCATTTAAATACAATTTAGGAAATTTTATTGAATCTTTAGAAAATGGAGCTAATATTATCATTCAAGCAGGTGGAGGATGCAGATATGGTTATTATGCAGAAGTTCAAGAAAAAATATTAAAAGATTTAGGTTACGATTTTGAGTTTTTTTCTTTGGTAGATAAAGATCATTTCACTATCAAAGAAATATATCAAACATTTAAGAAATTAAATCCTAAAGTATCATTTTTTAAATTTGCTTATTATGCTCTACTTACCATACTTATGATTCGTCTTATGGATAATCAAGATATGTATATTAGAGAAAATATAGGTTTTGAAAAAGTAAATGGAAGTTTTGAAAAATTAAAAAAGGAAATGCTAAATGACTTTAAACAATCCAAAGGATATTTTTCTTTACTAAGAAAGTATAGAAAATATAAAAAGAAATTTAGTTCTTTAGAAATAGAAAAACCAAAAGACTGTTTAAAAGTCGGAATCATTGGAGAACTTTATACTTCAATGGAACCCCACTCTAGTTATTTCATAGAAAAAGAATTAGCCAAAATGAAAATAGAAGTAAAAAGATTTACAAATGTAAGTTATCTTTTATATGAAAAAAAATTTCAAACAAAGAAAATGCTACGAGAAATACCAAAGTATTGCACTTATAAATTAGGAGCAGATGGTATGGATAATGTTTATCGTTCTAAATACTTAATTGAAAATGGATATGATGGAATTATTCATATAAAACCATTTGGTTGTACTCCAGAAATTGGTGCAATTCCAATTATTAGAAAAGTATGTGCAGATTATAAAATGCCTGTTTTATTCTTTTCATTTGATAGTGAAACAAGTGATACTGGTATTAAAACAAGATTAGAAGCTTTTTATGATATGTTAATAGAAAGGAAAAAACGTTTATGAATGGATATTTAGGAATTGATGTTGGTTCTATTTCTACAAAGGGAGTGATTATTGATGATAATCAAAAAATCATCGCTAGTAGTTATATTTGGACAAAAGGAGATCCTATTTCTGCAGTCAAAGAATTGTTATCGTTATTAGAAAAACAAATTGATACAGAAAGCATAATCATTTCAGGAATTGGTACTACTGGTTCTGCCAGAAAATTAATTGGTAGTATGCTAGATGCCTCTGTAGTAAAAAATGAAATTACAGCACATGCGACTGGAACATTATCAATTCATCCAGATGCTAGAACTATTTTTGAAATTGGAGGACAAGATTCGAAAATTATTCTATTAGAAAATGGAATCGTTACAGATTATGCGATGAATACTTTATGTGCTGCTGGTACTGGTTCTTTTTTATCTAGTCAATCAGAACGTCTAGGAGTTGACGTAAAAGATTTTGGTGAAATCGCAACTAAATCAAAACATCCCGCTAAAATTGCTGCTCGTTGTACTGTGTTTGCAGAAAGTGATCTAGTTCATAAAATGCAAATAGGATATTCAAAAGAAGACATTATCGCAGGTCTTTGTAATAGTGTTGTTTCTAACTATTTAAATAATGTTGGAAAAGGAAAAAAGATTATAGAACCGATTATCTTTCAAGGTGGAGTTAGTAAAAATATAGGAGTAAAAAAAGCGTTTGAAGAAAAAACAGGATATCCTGTCACAGTAGATGAAAATGGGCATTTAATGGGTGCTCTAGGTGTAGCCATTCTTTCAATGAGAAGTAAAAAAATTAAGAGGTTCAGTTTTTCAATAAAAGAGGAAAACTTTGAAACCAAAGGAATTGAATGTAATAGATGTCCAAATCATTGTGAAATCATCTGTGTTAGAAAAAATAAAGAGTTAATTGATTCTTGGGGTAATCGATGTGAAAATGGAACAATAAAAAGATAAAAGAACAGAAAACGAATCTGTTCTTTTTAACATCATTCAATTATTGTACTACGTATGGATCTATACTAGTTCCTTTTCCCTTTACCAAAGTATCATCCACTAAATTAATTACTGGACGAATAGATCGAGAATAGGACACATCCATTCTCAAAATAGAAGATGTATTCCACCCCCACACATACGCAGAATTATGCATACTAGATGTCCCCGAATAATAGGCACCTGCTGGACTCATCGTCCAAAAATCAGTGAAGGTCGAAGTATTCAACCAACTATTATATCTTTGACTAAAAAGTAATTCATCATAACTAATCAATCCTATATTAGAATTAACTATACCTTTTCCATTATTATCAAAAATACATTTAAAATTTGGTTTATAACTAGAATATAATATCATGTTTGCCCCACTATTAGTAATAAGATTACTTTGGTAAGCTACCTTTGCCTGCTCACAAAAATAATTTCCACTTGAAACATAATTACTATATTTTGTGTTTTTAATATTAGTATTATACCAATCATCTACCGTTGTTTTAATATTCGCATTACTACTATAATACATTCGATCTTTATTTATCGATATAGATGTAACTTCTTTATAACTAACATTATTAAATGCATATACCATGCCCTCATTTCCTATACTATTTTCTGTAATCAATCGTATTGTTTGATCTTCATTAATACGAATAATTCTCCATAGTTGACCAGCAAATATAACATAATTATTTTCAACATTTCCTCTAAAATAATAGGTTGGATTTCCACTATTAGTATCTGTTGAAGAATATAATCCTGTTGGATCACTAGTATTATCATTTGATGGGGTAAAAGTGGGTTCTTGTTTTATCAATTCATTATTTTTAAGTATTGCATCAGAAAATTTTATTGCCTTCTCTACTGTCGTCGTTTTAAAGCTACTACTTGATACCACCCTACCATTTTCATTTAAACTTCTAGCTAATACTGTTGTTGATTCTGTTAATGGAATAGATTCTATATAAGGAATCCAATTTTCCCCTAAATCCAAACTATATTCATTTTTATAATTCTTTGGATAAATAATAGAAATTTCCTTTTCTCCTTCCATATCAAAACTTTGAATGTTAGGAGTATCTATTACCTGTCTAATTCCAACCACTTGTATCTCATATAAGACAATATTTCCTTGTAAATTAAATCTAATTTTTGCTGATTTTTCAGGAATTGTAAATGTTCCATCCATACTATTACATCCTGGTCCATCATCAATCATTACTTCATTATTTTCATCTAAAATTTGCCAGTTTAATCCACAATATGCACCTGAAAGATTTTCTTTTTTAACATATACTTCTTTATTCCACATAGATGGATCAATAGTAAAATAGTATGACTGAAATTCTGAACTTATAACATTTCTAAAATATGTATCAATATTACCATCATAGGCTTCAATCCCCATGATATCATTTTTAGCAGTATAAACATCAGAAATTTTTTCTATACCATTTCTACTAACAGATTTTGCCTGCAGTATATCTCCAGCCTCTAGTTGTACTGAGATATCTTGATATACTTGCCATTCTCCATTATTAATTCGATATAACCTTTGATCACTATTTTTTGCATATATAATGGTAACTTCATTTTTCGCTAAATTTATTCCAGAAGAAGTAAATCTTGGATAATAATTATCATCATTGATTACTATAGAATCATCTGGTCTTATTTCATACAAATCTGATGCTGTATTACCTGGAGAATATGGAGGAAACACAAATCTAACTGCTTGGTTTGGAACTATATCTACTCGACCAGAAACTACAACATTATTTCCAATATTAGGCATAGAAACTAAAGTTCCATCTTCTAATTCTATTTTATAACCTTTTCCCAATCTTCCATAAATATATACTTTTTCTTCCCACATAGATTTATCAACTAGCAAATATGATGTTATTTTAAATTCTCCTACACTTGTCTCTGAATCCTCATCATATGCTCTTGGGGCAACAGCATCTTCGGGAATTTCAATTTTTTGACTAGATTCTATACAATCATCATCAATATCTTTTAAACAAGATTTCGCTCTTATTGTTGTACTACTTAATTTATTAAATGGTCCTTCATATAGTTTCCATGTCTTACCATCATCTATTGAGCAATAATTATTAATATCATCCCTAGTAGAAAAATCTATAGATACTTCACTATCTATCATAACTCCATATTCTGTAATAATTGGATATCCTACTTTAGAGGAATTAATTACTGGTACTTCAGGAAGTCCTGATAATACTTCTCCATCCATAGTCTTTTCTAAAGATACTTTGAACCACTCTGCTTTTACTATGACATCACTCTCTGGCATGATAAATTGATTGCTAGCTAGTAACTCTACTCCTTCTGTAAGGATAATCCATCCTTTAAACCCATAACCATTACATTTTAAATCACTAGATAACTTTACTATCTCTTTTACTTGTCTAACCTCATTACTTGGAAGATTTTCTACCTGACAATCATTTGGTTTATTACTTTCATAGATTACTTGATAATTTGTTGGTAGTTTTACATTATCTTTATTCCTTATAGTTTCCTCAAGTTCCCCTAATTTATAAGTTACAATATCTTCTTTTGTTGTTGACACCATCTTTATTTCATTCGATGGGGTTTCTTTTAAAGAAATATCAAAAGTTAATTGACTACTTCTTCCTGTATGAAATTCTTCTAAACTCCATATCAGTTTATCATCTTCAATATTAACAATTCCATTTGTTGTTTTTATATTAGAAATAGAATTACTATCAAAGTAATCTGTATGAATCACATCATTTAATATAAACCGTTCATATTCTTTTGTATAATCTACAGTATCTAATAATATTATTCCTAAATCACTAATATTTGTCATATATTGTTTATCAGAAATCTTTCCAAATTGCTTTTCTTTATCAATACTCTCTCCATACCATACTAAATTCATATTTAAATATGGATATTGTTCCTTTAAATATTGATAATAGCTCTCTTCATTCTCTATATCAACATTCGAATATCCATTTGTGACAAAGATAGTTGTTACAGCTTTTGTTTCCTGCTGATATTCTTTTAAAAGGGAATCGATGCTTACTAGTGCTTGATAATAATTTCTTTTTCCAAGTCCAGTTGTTAATGTATTTATTCTACCCATTAATAATTCTTTATCTTTTGTAAATCCAACTCTTACTGCTGATGAGGTATCATATGTAACAAGCGCTATCTTACTATTCTCATTCGATAATATCTTTTCTACAAAATCTATTAATAACTTTTTCATAGAGACTAAATTATCTCTAAAAGAAGTATCTAGTACTAGAATAATATCTTTCTCGTTATTTTGTATTTTAGAAATAGTATCAACATTTACTTCTACTCTAGCTTTTCCTTTAGAAATCCACCTTGTACTTTTCGTTATTTCAAAAGATCCTGCTTCCTTATT
>CATLHA010000062.1 GCA_949948745.1 uncultured Caryophanales bacterium | reverse complement strand
AGTATGAAAGAGAAGTTAAAAAATTATATAGAAAAAGATCATTCTTTTGATAAGATGACAATGCTTGGAATTATTTGTTTAATTATTGTAATTTCAGGAGTATTTGGATTTCTTTACGAATTTATATTTTATTATTTCAATGGTGGTATGAAGCAATTTTACTATAGAGGAGGAAACTTCTTACCTTGGATTAATATTTACGCAATAGGTTCTGTCGCTATCTTTTTCTTAACCTATAACAAAAGAAAAAGTGCCCTAAAAGTATTTTTGATTAGTATGATATCTACTGGAATATTAGAATTTATCGCTGGAGCAGGAATGTGTTTGATTGGGGATGGATTCAGATGCTGGGATTATAATACAGAAATATTAAACTTTGGGAATATTTATGGATTTGTTTGTTTAAGAAGTGTATTATTCTTTGGGCTTTCTAGTCTATTACTAATGTATGTTATTGTTCCACTTTGTTTTGAAATTGCTAGTAAAATGAATAAAAAGATGTTTTTAATTCTTAGTATTTCTATATGTGCAGTTTTTCTATTTGATGAAGTATATAACCTAATGATTGCGAGAATATTGAACACTCCAAGAGCTTCTGATATCTATAAACAAATTGGTTTTTCTTATGTAAATTTTAAGTAAAGGGAGAGTGAAGTTATGAGTAAATATGAACCATTATGGGAGTATCTAAAAAGCACCAAAAAAGAAAATTATCAGCTGTCCTATGAGAAAATTAGAAATATCTTAGGCTTTGAAATAAATCATTCCTTTCTAAATTATAAAAAAGAGGCAAAAGAATATGGTTATGAAGTAGGAAAAATTTCGATGAAAGAAAAGAACATTCTCTTTCATAAAATAAAGTAGGCAATATGAGTGTAATTGTAAAATATATAATAAATATGCTTCCTTTTATGCTACTAGCGATGCCATTTTACTTAATAGGAAGAATATTTTATATCAGAAAAAAGAAGATAGAAATAAATTATTATCATGAAATAGGACTCTTCATTTTTACTATTTTCATCGTTGGACTTGCTTCTCAAACAATAATTCCAAAATTAGAAATTATTTCTTCTAATCGACTAAGCATTGTTAAATCAAGAGTTCACAAAACAAATTTAATACCATTTAAAATAATAGAAGAAACATATAGAGAAATAATAAAATATAAGAATATAAATTATTTTCTTATTAATTTTCTAGGAAATATCATCATGTTTATACCGATTGGATTTTTCTTATCCTTATTATGGAAACTAGAAGACAAGAAAGTAGTTATGATTGGATTTTGTTCCTCACTTTTTATAGAAACTTCTCAACTATTTCTAAGAAGAGGAACAGATGTTGATGATTTAATATTAAATACATTAGGTGTATATTTGGGATTGGTATTATACAAATTATTAAAAAAAATTAAAAAAAACGTTTCAAAGATTTAAATAAAATAAGTATACGGAAAAGTATACTTTTTATTTTTCCTTAAAAGAATGTAAATTATAATTTTTAAATAATAAAGTTATTGACAAGTGAATAATTATTCAACTATAATTGAAATAGTTGAAACAATATTCAATTAATACATAAAATATTATGGAGGTTTTTTATGGCTAGAAATGAATTTTCATGTGACTGTAATGTGATTCATCAAGAAGCAGTAGATGAAGTAATAGGGAAGATGCCAACAGAAAATACATTCAACAGATTAGCGGATTTATTCAAACTAATTGGAGATACTACAAGATGTAGAATTTTATTTGCATTAGATCAGAGGGAAATGTGTGTCTGTGATTTGGCGAACGTATTAAATATGACAAAATCATCCATATCGCATCAATTAGCTGTTTTAAGAAGAAGCGATGTTGTTAGATGTAGAAAAAGTGGAAAAGAGGTTTATTATACCTTAGATGATGATCATATTGTAAAATTATTTGAAATTGGTTTAGAACATATAAGCCATCGTGGTTAAAAGAAAGAAGGAGTAAAATGAAAAAATATAAATTTAAAATTGAAGGATTAGATTGTGCTAATTGCGCAAATGAATTAGAAAGTGCTTTACAAAAAATAGAACAAATTGAAAATGTAAGTATCAGTTTTATTATGCAAAAGCTTTCCTTTGAATGCCAAGAAGAAAATAAGGAAACTGCATTAAAAGAAATAAGAAAAGTAATCAAAAAAGAAGAACCAGATGTAACAATAGAGGAGGTATAATCTTACTATGACTAAGAAAATGAATAAACAACTAATAAAAATTTTAATTTCTCTTTTCTTAGTAATCTTATCTACAATTCTAAAATTAGATCATAGCATCATAAACAATATTTTTTATATTGTTGCCTATATCATTGTTGGATACGATATTGTAATAAAAGCAATGAAAAATATAGGAAGAGGAAAAGTATTTGATGAAAACTTTCTAATGACAATTGCGACAATTGGAGCATTCTGTATAGGAGAATTTCCAGAAGCAGTTGCAGTAATGCTTTTTTATCAAGTAGGAGAATTATTTCAAAGCTATGCAGTTGATAAATCTAGAAAATCTATCTCAAGTCTTATGGATATTCGTCCTGATTATGCCAATGTATATCGTAAAGAGGAAATAGAAAGAGTAGATCCAGATGAAGTAAATATTGGAGAAATTATCCTTGTAAAGCCTGGAGAAAAAATCCCATTAGATGGAATCGTCATCGAAGGTGCTTCGATGCTTAATACACAAGCATTAACTGGAGAATCAGTACCAAGACGTGTAAGGGAATCTAATGAAGTATTAAATGGATGCATTAATAATGATGGCATTTTAAAAATAAAAGTAACAAAAAAATTTGAAGAATCAACAGTAGCTAAAATTTTAGATTTAGTTGAAAATGCTAGTAGTAGAAAATCTAAATCAGAAAATTTTATTAGTAAATTTGCAAAATACTATACGCCAATCGTTGTAATTATCGCCGTTTTTCTAGCCATACTCCCACCACTAATAATAAAAGATGCATCTTTTAATGATTGGTTATATCGTGCATTATCCTTTTTAGTAGTTTCTTGTCCATGTGCATTAGTAATTTCTATTCCGTTAAGCTTTTTTGGAGGAATAGGAGCATCTTCGAAAATAGGAATCCTAATTAAAGGTAGTAACTATCTAGAAGCTTTAGCTCATACAGAACTTGTTGTCTGTGATAAGACAGGAACTTTAACTGAAGGAGTATTTCAAGTTCAAAAAATTGAATCAATAGGTTATTCAGATGAAGAACTATTAAGATATGCATCCTATGCTGAAAACTTTTCCAATCATCCAATTTCTCTTTCCATAAAAAAAGCCTATGGAAAAGAAATTAATGAAAAATTGGTTACTAAAACAAAAGAAATTTCAGGAAAAGGTATATTTGCAAGAGTCGATAAAAAAGAAATATTAGTTGGTAATAAAAAACTAATGAGGGAATATAAAATTGAAGTTAAAGAAAGCAAGGAAGCAGGGACGATTGTGTACGTTGCTATTGATAATAAATTTGCAGGTACCATTATCATTTCTGATAAAATTAAAGAAGACTCTTTTAAAGCAATGAAAGAGTTTAGAAAAAATCATGTCGAAAGAGTGATTATGCTAACTGGAGATTTAGATGACATCAGTAAAAATATAGCGCAAAAATTAAAACTTGACTCTTATTATGCAGAACTTTTGCCACAGGATAAAGTAGAGAAAGTAGAAAAACTGATGAATCAAAAATCTGATAGGGGAAAATTATTATTTATTGGAGATGGAATCAATGATGCACCAGTTCTTGCAATCGCAGATATTGGAGTTGCAATGGGTGGAGTTGGAAGTGATGCTGCAATAGAGGCGGCTGATGTAGTTATCATGACAGATGAACCATCGAAAGTGTCTTCTGCAATTAAAATATCGAAAAAGACCATGAGAATTGTAAGAGAAAATATCTTATTTGCCATATTAGTAAAAGTAGCTATCCTAATATTAAGTGCCTTTGGTATAGCCAGTATGTGGGCTGCTGTTTTTGCGGATGTTGGAGTTTCTGTAATCGCTATTTTAAATGCTTTAAGAATTTTAAGAATAAAGAATAATCAATAAAAAGAGGAATTTATGAAGAAAATCGTTTTAAAAATCGACGGAATGACTTGTAGTGCTTGTTCAAGTGGCTTAGAGAAATATTTAAAAAAACAAGAAAAAATTAAAAATGCGAATGTTAACTTAGTGTTATCAATTGCAACTATCGAATACGAAGATTTAAGTAAAAAAAACCTAGAAAAATATATTAGTGATGCAGGATTTAAAAGTTTAGGAGAATTTAAAGGTATAGAAGATATCGATACCAAAAGTAAAGACAAGTGGGTACTCATTCTTTTAGGAATCTTAATTCTATTTATTATGTATATATCTATGGGACATATGATAAATTTACCCAATATTCCATGGATAAATCATCATCACCCAATTTATTTATCATCTGTTCTTCTAGTAGTTACAATTTTATTTCTTGTTTATGGTTATGATATATTAAAAAGTGGAATTAAAAATTTAATTCATAAAATGCCAAATATGGATACTTTAGTTATGTTTAGTGTTCTATTTAGTTTTGTCTATAGTTTTTATGGATATATAAATATCTTACTTGGAAACCCTGGACATTCAGAAAGTTTATATTTTGAATCTACTTGCATGGTAATCTATTTTATTAAATTAGGTCGTTATATAGAAAATATCAGTAAAGATAAAACAAAGGATGCTATTAAAAAGTTAGTTCAAATTACTCCACAAGAGGCTACTATAAAAAAGGATAACAAAGAAAAAAGAGTATCGATTGATGAAGTAAAAAATGAAGATATTCTAATATGCAAAGCTGGAGAAAAAATTGCTGTAGATGGAATTGTTACAGAGGGGAAAACCTATGTAGATGAGAGTTTTATCACAGGAGAAAGTAAACCAGTATTAAAAGAAAAAGGATCAAATGTAATCGCAGGATCGATTAGTTATGATGGATATATTGAATATCAAGCAAAGAAAATTGGAAAAGATTCTTTAATATCCGAAATTGTAAAACTAGTAGTAGAGGCAACCAATACAAAAAGTAAAATTCAAAAACTAGCAGATAAAATCAGTGGTTACTTTGTACCAATCATTCTATCTATCGCTATTCTTACTTTTATTATTCAACTATCACTAGGATCGGAAGTAGAAAAATCTTTAATTCATATGGTCACAGTTTTAGTAGTTGCCTGTCCATGTGCTGTAGGACTTGCTGTACCTTTGGTAGTTGTTGTAAGTAATGGATTATGTGCTAAAAAAGGACTCTTCCTAAAAAATGGAGAGGTTTTAGAAAAAGCTAGAAATATTGATACAGTAGTATTTGATAAAACAGGGACATTAACTTTTGGAAAGTTAAATATATCGAGGGTTTATAATCACTCAAAATATAAAGAAAAAGAACTATTAAATATTGTTTCTAACCTAGAAGAAAAGTCACAACATCCAATTCGTACTGCATTTACTTCTAAGAAAAAGTTAGAAGTGAAAGATTTTAAAGCACTAAATGGAATTGGTATTTATGGAAAAGTAAATGGAAAAGAATATTATCTTGGAAATGATAAAATTTTATCAAAAGTAGGAGTAAAAGATAAATACCAAGAAGAATATGATTTTCTAGTACAAAATGGAAGTAGTATCATTTATGTAGTAGAAGATAATAAAATTATTGGGTTAATTGGTGTAAGAGATGTGATTAGAACAGATATGAGTCAAATAATTCAAGATTTTTATTCTAAAAATATAGAAGTTGTTATGCTAACTGGTGATAATGAAAAAACAGCGAATATTATTGCGAATGAGCTTGGCATTCAAACAGTAATCGCAAATGTGGTTCCAAAAACAAAAGCAACCTATGTAAAAGAATTAATAGAACAAAAGAAAAAAGTAATTATGGTTGGTGATGGAATTAATGATGCACCTGCACTAGTAAATGCGACCATAGGAATTAGTATCAATGATGGAACAGATGTTGCTATGGATTCCGCAGATGTAATACTTATGAATAATGATTTAAAGAATATCTTGGATCTAATTACAATCAGTAAACAATCTTATAAAGTGATTAAACAAAATTTATTTTGGGCTTTTATCTATAATTTATGTATGATACCAATTGCGATAGGATTGTTTGAAGGCATAGGGATTCGTATGAATCCAATGTTTGGAAGTATTGCCATGATATTAAGTAGTTTAACAGTAGTATTAAATTCGTTAAGATTTGGGATAGTGAAAAAATGAAAGAAAAAGAATTAATGATTGAAGGAATGAAATGTGAAGGATGTGTAACAAGAATTAAAAATGTATTTTCTTCGATAAAAGGCATTGAATCATATGATATTTCTTTAGAAACGAAAAAATTATCAGTATCAGTAAAAAAAGAAAAAGTAATAGATGAAGTAATCAAAAAAATAGAAAATTTAGGCTTTGAAGTAGTAGATAAAATTTAAATAAAAAAAACAATACTATTGTATTTTTTAATAATATTGTGTATATTAATATTAGTGGAGATACATTTGGTTTGTTTCTCAAATGCCCACTTAATGTTTGACATTTGATTTTATATCAAATGTTTTTTTGTATAAAGAAAACCCCCAGATAGTCTGGGGGTTCAGTAAAGCTTTAGCGATAAGTCTTCAAAATAAAAACTCCTTTTGTTAAAATAAAATTG
>CATLHA010000061.1 GCA_949948745.1 uncultured Caryophanales bacterium | reverse complement strand
GTAAAAACACTCAAAAAAGAAAAAATAATCGAAAAAATCAAAGTAAATTAAAGTTTTGGTAAAAGAATATTTTACCACAAAAAATTATTTTTACCATATCAAATTTTGGTATGGTAAAAATATAAAAGAGCCCTTATCATTTAAGTGTAACGAAAGGGGTAAATCAATGGATTTCAAAGAATTAAAAAACTTTCAATTTTATCTATCCTTAGGATATGTGGTACTGATTTCTTCAATTATTACGATTATTTTTATGGAAATCATTAAAATAATTTTAAAGAAGAAAAAAGTTATAGTAGAAGAAATGGATGCAACTAAAAAGGATATTTTACTTACCAAGATAGGTCGATTTATCGCATTGCTTGTTTATTGTATTGTTTATTTGTTAAATGAATTGATACTAAAAAACGCAATACAATTTAATGAAACATTGATGGTTGGAATTTTATCTGGAGGAGCCATGACTTTAACAGTAGCGAAAGGACTCTATACAACATTTCGGCAAAATCAAAAAAAGAAAAAAGTATTTGAGAAGTTATCAGAAGCAGAAGAGAAATTAGCTAAATTGCAAGAAGCATGTCTACAACAAAATAAAATCATTTTAACTAGAAAGGAGAAATAAGATGAATGTATTATCACCTGATTTAATACTTCCAAAAATTGAATTTGAATTTATTAAAGAAGAAAATAAGACGAAAGTCTTTCGAGTAGTGTCAGAAAAGTTAGATCCAATCTTTTTGAAACTACTAGAAGAAAAAAAGATTCGAGTCCAAATATGGTTAGAACGAGAAGTTAGAAAAAAGAGCGCAAAAAGAGTAAAAAGAAGTTGGGTGCATTCACAAGATTTTTCTCATTTAGCACCATTAAAATTGTTTGATGAAACTCAATATGATTATGGTGGAGGAGATGGTTGGGGTTGGAAAAAACCATTACCAATTCCTACTTATTCAACAACAAATGGAATTGTTCCCACTGAATATGAAATTACTCCCGAAAAAATTGTAAATAATCGAATTTTAATTAAAATCCCAATTGTAAATATATTTTCCAATATTATAAAAACTGATCATTGCATTCCTCCTATAGGAGGAGAAGCAGTCAACACTTTATACTTGATTGGTAAAGGTAGAAAAAAGTATCAACTATTAAGAATGAAACTAGTAATCAATTATAACGGAAAAATGATAACTGGAATTCCATCTAATTGTTTAATATTGGGAATATATCAAAACAAAAATTATTTCTTCAATTCTAACAACATTGAAGATTATATTAGAATAAGCAAATTTATTTAACAAAAAAATATGATATTTCGTCAGGTTGTCTTTTTGATAACTAGGTTACATGTGCACTTGCCTTTGTCAAATTAGGTCTAATTTATTTTGTTAAAATAATCGGTTAAACCGATTGTTTTGCTTTAGAAAGGAAAAAATAAATGAATAAAATAGTTTTAAAGACAAAACAAACTACTGCTCAACAAGAAAAAATAACAAATAAAATAGAAGAAGTAGACAAAAGAACCATTTTTACGAAAAATTTTATCAATGAAGATGGTTCACACACTTTAGAAATTAGTGGGACGCCCATTCATTACTATAACCCATCTACACAAACTTACGAAGAATGTAATACCTCTTTAACTGAAACAGATAATACTTTTCAATTTAAAGGGAATCAATTAAGTATAACTTTTAAAAAAGAAATTACAAATGATCAATCATTCCTTGATATAAATCATAAGAATCATCCTTTAAAAATGTTTTATATGGGAAAAGTAGAAAAGAATGGTTTTAGAAAAATAAAGAAAGTTCTTGGAAAAACAAAATCTACAAATCAATTATCCTATGAACAAATTGAGGAAAATGTTAATTTAGAATATAAAGTAGAAGCTAATAAAATTAAAGAAAATATTATTATAAAAGCTCCTCAAGAAACTTATGAATTTGAGTTTAAGATGAATATTAAAGATTTGAAAGCTCAACTATCTAAAAACGAACAAAACATTGAACTTTTAGATCAACAAAACAACATTCAATATATTATTCCATCTCCATATATGTTTGATAATAATAATCAATACTCAAATGATATTGGGTATGAAATTGTAGATGAAGGAGAAGGTATTCTTACATTTACATTAAAAGCTGATTCGAGTTGGATAAACAACCCAGAAAGAGTGTTTCCTGTAACGCTCGATCCTGAAATAATCATCCAATTAGAAGAAAATGAATTTATGAAACATTACTATGTGTCTGATAACCATGCTTGCTTACCCGACGAATATAATGAAACAAATAAAAAAATTGATTTTTTAATTGATTTTAATCTTAATTATCTTTTGAATCAAAAAATTATAGAAGTTAAATTAAACTTTAACTTAATTCCAAGTTCAACACTTACTGATATCTTTGTTAACGAATATAGGGATCCTCAACATGATTGGTATCAAAATAACTTTAACATTAATACTGAAAATATGAGAGAATTTGAAAATTTTTATGTTTGGAAAAACACTAGAGACATGCAAATTGACTTAACTGTTGTATTCAAAGATTGGATAAAAGCTAAGCTAAACACTGGCATGATTTTATTTCATGCTATAGAAAAAGACATACCTCCGATTGAGGTTTCATCATTTACGTTATTTATCAAATATAATATTGATACTTACCTTCCTATAAATTACCTAAACTTGAAAAATTCTCATCTCATTGAAAGTATTTATAATGTTGAAGTAGGATTATTAGATAATGTAAAAAAATTGGGAATATTAACTACTTTTTGTGATTTAAACAATGAAAAAGTATACCAACAATATCAAATCGAAAACTTGCTGTATACAAGAGAAAGTAAGGACTTGCAAGAATGGAGTGAGTGGCGAAATCATAGTATGAAAGCGGAACTCGTAGAAAAAGATTTGTATTTAAGTGATCAATAAGAAGAGGAAAAGAAAATGAGTGTTCAGTATAATCAAAAAAAGGTAGAGAGAGTCTTTTATAATAACAAAGAAGTAGAAAGAATCTTTTATAATGGAAAAGAAATCGAACTGCCAGCCTATCGCCGCTTTGAAAAAGATGATAGTAAAATAGGCCAAACCGAATTAAGTTATCAATGTAAAGTAGGGGTAGCTAAAGTCAATGTTAAGACATCAAGAATGACCTTTGAATATCATGATATGACAATAGGAGAAGGGAACTTCAAAATGAATGTATCCCATATCTATAATCATAAATGGGAAGAAAAGAGAGGGTTAAAGCAAAAAGGGTATGTAGGAAGAGGCTGGAAATTAAATATAGAACAATACTGTTATCCGTATGAAGAAAATGAAGAAGAAAAAAAACAAGGGTTTCAAATAGGAGATTATGTGTATATTGATTCAAGTGGAAATAAACATCGGTTTGTTTATTATAAACAAGAAGGAGAAGAGAGATATTATTATGACACAACAGAAAGTAATCTGGTATTAAAAAAATATTCCAATGACACCTTAGAAATTATAGATCCCATAAAAAATAAATATTTCTTTAGCCAAGAAGGGTACCTTACCTCCTTTACATCCGGAATTCACTCTTCCATAAAAAAACGAATCACGTATCAAACAAAATATAAAGTAGATACATATTATGATGAAAGAAAGCCGAATCGAAAAATACAATGCCACTATAATGAAAAAGGGTTACTTGAAAGTATTGAATGTATCGAAGAAAATGAAAGTAAAAAAACCTTCAAATATCAATATGATACACAAGAGAATCTAATATCCATATCCGAATCGGTCAACAATCACACCAAAGAAGTTGCCCATTTTCAATATACAGACAATTTGTTAAGTTTAATAGTAGATGCAAAAGATCAATCGGCCATCCAAATTCAATATAAAAAAGAAAATGAAACTTATAAAGTAAATAAGATAGTTAGTGGAGTGGTCAAAGAAAACGCGATTCCAACGAATCAAACACTATCCAAAAGCCAGTTCAATTATAAAGAAAATGAAACGATAGTAGAAAATGAAAAAGAGATAGAGTTTGTCTATCAATTCAATGAAAAAGGATTTACAACAGCGATATTTGAAAAAGAAGGAAACAATCAAAATTTAAGAACATTAACTAAAAATGGAGGATGGCCTTTAACATTAAATGGAACGAATGAAAATAAAATCAACGGAGTAAGTTCTAAAAATATCATTGATAATAAAATCGCATTCAATGAAAAAGAATTTACCAAAATCTTTGAGAAGCATGACAATGGAACCGAAAGCAATTATAAATACACCGAACATTATTTTTTAAGTTTTTGGCTAAACTTGCATACGAAGAGTGAAAAGGAATTGCAAGTTAATTTAAAGATTGATTCATCTGTCATTTTAACATCAGATGCTCTTAATTATCGAGTGAGAATAGATCATAGTGCATATAACGCTTGGCAGTATGTGTCAGTGCCAATTGAATTTACGATAGATTTAAATGATGTAGATTTAAAGAAGACAATCACAAAAATGGAATTGTGTATAGAAGGAGAAGAGAATATAAATGCAGAAATTGCCGATGCATATATTACTGTAGGTAGTTATTCATATCCAAAAATCAATGGATTCAATTTAAATGGAGCGAGAGAAATCGGATATGTTGTTAATAATCAAAAAACGATAATGCCCATAGGGAAGGAATGTTTTTTAACTGAGCAAGATATCGTGCAGACTTATCAAAATATGTATTTCAGCCAAAAAGAAAATTCCGAAAAAGCATTTGATTTGATCTTATGTGGTGGGAGTAAAAGAATATTTGTTCAAAAAGCATTTTATAGAAGAAAAGATGGAAATGAACAATATTTATCGATAAATTCAGGAATTCCTAATTATCTTACAAGATTAGAGTATCGAGTTGGCGAAGAAAAATGGCAAATTTTAGAAAATAAAATTCAATTCTATGATACTTATGTAGAGCAACAAACAATCACAAATGTAGAAAAAACATTTATTACTGCAATTAACTTAAATAAAGCGACCAAAATAATGAGTCAAAATTATTACAATGGGCTCATCAAACAAACCAAAGATGCCTATCAAGTGATTCAAGAATATCAATATGATGACTATGGAAATATCGAAATTATAAAAACATATAACGAAAAAAAGAAAGACTTAATCATGAAAAAAGAATTTGGTTATGATAGTGACATTTCCTCATTAAGAGAAGTACAAACCAATGTAATCAATGATCGCATTCAAAGTCAAGAAACATATCAGTCACCGTTTTTTCAACCAACCAGTTCTACGATTTTAGGAGGGACTCCTCCTTTATATGTAAAAGAAAACAAGTACAATGTGTATGGTGATCACTTACTTACAATCCAATCGGATGATGGAAAACTGTATCATCATTTAACGTATCATAAAGAAGGGAGATTAAGAGAAGTTGTTGATTCAAGTGGACAACAATATATGTTTTTCTATGACTTGTTTGGAAAAGTAAATTCAATTGTAGCCGTGGATGAAAATAATAAAGTTGAGAACTTGTTAAGGAAAAGCTATATTTTAGATGATAATACAGTCAATCATAACTCGTCCATTGTAGAAACCTATTTTAAAGAAGATCAAGAAGTTAATAAAGAGACGATTTATAATAAATATCAACAAGTACAAAGTATCCAAGATGATGGCAAAAAGATTCTTTATCAATATCAAAATATCGCAGAAAGTCCTTCTTTAGCCCAAGTATCTTCCATTTATGATCCTTATGAAAACCAAACCTATCATTTCAATTATGATTTAGATAATCGTCCTTTTGGATATACAACAACAGGAAGTAAAGAAGCGCAAAGTCATCTTTGTATTCGTCAATTAGAAGAAAACAAAACGCAATATACCTTCAAAAATAAAAATGAACAAAGGATTTCTCAAATCATATGTGAAGATCAAGAAGTAGAAGAAGGGAACAAAGTGTATCTTCAACCCCGCATTTATAAAATCAAAGATGGGGAGATTGAAAAAAAATATCAATATGATGGTTTAGGAAGATTAAGTAAAATTTCATTTGACACCAAAGTTGATGGATTATATCATGATTATTATTATAAAGAAGAAGAAAATCTTTTTTACGTAAATATCAATTCAGTTACGACCAATCAAATTGCGCAAGCTAAATATCATTACAATTCAATAGATCTTTATGTTCAAGGACATTATGCTTATAGAAGAGAATACGATACTACAATCATAGACGATTTTGTTTACGATGAAAGAGGAAACGTTATAAAGGTAAATGAAAGTCATGTTACAGAATTTATTTCGCCCACAGAGACTTCTCAAACTTTAATCAATCGAAAAAATGAAATCAATTATCAATATGATTCATATAATCGATTAGTAAAAGAAACAAATACTTTACTTGATTTAGATTACACTTTTGAATATCAAAAAGGAAAGATTGCAAAAGTTAAAAATCACTTAGAAAATGAAAAAGAATATCAATATAATGAAAAAGGATTTTTAAAGACGCTCACTTTAAAAGATCAAAAAATACAATATGTCTATGATAAATTTGGAAATGTCAATCGAATGGATTTTATAGATGAGCATGTGCATGAAGTATTTCTTTTGTCGTGGGAAAGAGGAAACTTGTTATCCCAATATGGGAATTACAAATACTTTAACAACTATCAAGGTGTTCGTTTCAAAAAAGAAGTCAATGGATTAACGAAACAGTATTATTTAGATAGCCATAAAATACTAGGAGAAGATTGGTCCGATGGTACGAAAATAAGATATTACTATGATGCCACAGGAATTGCTGCAATGAAATACAATAATGTATTATACAAATTCATGGTCGATTCAAGAGGAAATGTCAGAAAAATCTTTCATGATTATAAACTCGTTTGTTCTTATGATTATAATTCTTTTGGGGAATGTAAAATTAGTTTGTATGATGAAAATGGAAAACAAGTAAATGATACAAATCACATCGGAAATATCAATCCGTTTCGATGGAAGTCTTTCTATTTAGATGTAGAAACAAATTTGTATTATGTACAAGGTCGTTACTATAATCCAAAGT
>CATLHA010000060.1 GCA_949948745.1 uncultured Caryophanales bacterium | reverse complement strand
TTTTATAAAAAATATTAAAAAGTTTGTAAAAAAACAGTTTAAAAAACTTTACATAAGAAAACCTCTGAAAAAAATCAGGGGTTTGTCTACAGTCTGAAAGAAATTCTAATTAGAATTTCTTTACACCTTTCATCCCTTTAGATCCTCCAATTTCAGAGAAACCTTTTAAAATATTTGAATCAAAAGAATGAACCTTAGCTACCCTCTTTTTATAATCTTTAATTCCAATATTAATCATATCATCAAGTAATTCCGAATAGTCTTTCCCAAGTGGACTCCATAGATAAAAAGATAAAGATCCCGGAATATTATTAATTTCATTGATATAGACATTTTTATTTTTTTTATCTACCAAAAAATCAATACGAACAACACCAGATGATTTTAGTGCTTTGAAAGCTTGAACTGCGATAGACTCCACTTTTTCCTTCATATTATCCTCTAATGGAGCTGGAATAATTCTACTAGCACTAGCCATTCCTTTGCTAACGCCTTTATACTTAGAAGGTATTTTTCCCTTCTTACCATTTCCAATATATTTATCAGCATAAGTTAAAAAGTCATTTTTTGGAGTAACTTCTTCAATTGCACTTACTTGCTGATGTTCATAATTTCCTAATACACTAATGTTAACTTCCATTAAATCTTCCACTACTTTTTCAACAACAATACGGCTATCATAAGTAACTGCTGAATCTAAAGCATCTGCCAACTCTTCTCTATTATGTGCAACAGAAATACCTACACTACTACCTAAAGTAGATGGTTTTACAATTACAGGATATTTTAATTTTTCTGCCTTTTTAATTATCTCTTCTGGATTCTCTTGATATTCACTATCATAAAACCAAATATATGGAACAATTGGAATTTGCTCTTGTTCAAAAACTTGTTTCATAAAGATTTTATCTTGTCCTACAACAGCTGCATAAACATCTACTCCAACAAAAGGAATTCCTATAGATTGTAAGTATCCTTGTAAAACACCATCTTCTACATTAGTTCCATGAACAATCGGAAATGCAAGATCAATTTCATTGACAATTTTCTTAAATATTCCTTTCTTGTTTTGTAGCAAGAAACGACCATTTTTTTCATATAAAACAATATTCTTACAATATCGCTTAACCAAATCCATATCTTGAAAGGTTTCAATATCTTTTAATGCTTCTCCTGTATACCATTCACGTTCTTTCGTAATATAGATAGGTATAATCTCATATTTTTCCCCATCCATTTTATTCATAGCTTGAACTGCTGAAATAATACTCACTTCGTGTTCAACAGATTCTCCACCAAAAATAACACCAACTTTTATTTTCATTTTTTCACTCCTAAGCTTTTAAATCCACATCACTTTCGAAAAGTGCATAGATTTCTTTTTTTGAATTAATTTCTTGTAATAAAGTATATGCATCTTGAACCCGATTTACTATATATACTTTCTTGGAATCAAAACCACTTTCCATTAAACCTTGAAAAACCGATTTTGTGTTCTCCATACCTATTAGTATAACATAATTTGCAATTTGTGACACTTGTGTACCAAAAATATTATTAAATTCTTGATTTTTTTCACCAAAAGTTTGCATCCCAGTTGTAACAACGACTTTGATTCCAGGCATAAGCTTCAGTACATCTAATGCATTTTTAGCTCCCTGTGGATTGGAACGGTGTGTATTATTAATCTGATGCATATATAAAACATTTCTTAACTCTAAATGATTTTCTAACGGCCGAAGTTTTAAGACTGCTTTTATCACCTCATCCTCTGTCATTCCCATTTCTCTAGCAACTGCCAAAACAGATAAAATATGATACACATTATGTTTTCCTAGTAATCTTGTAGTAATTAAATATTCCTTATTTGTTTTCTTTTCTTTAACTGTAAATTGTGTTCCTTCACTCGAATATTTAATATGAAAAGCACTATAGTCCGCATCACCATTTAGAGAAATCCACAACTTTTTGCACTTACACTCTACTTTATACTTTACTTGCCATGGATCATCTTGGTTTAAAACAGCTACTCCATTTTCTCCCAATGATTCTACAAGTTCAAATTTAGCATGAACTGCTTCTTCAATAGAACTGAACATATTTAATTTACTTTCCTCAACATTAGTAATAATTGCATACTGTGGTTTTGCCAAATCACAAAGTGCACGAACCTCTCCACTTTTATAAGAACCCATTTCAACTACAAAAATCTCTTCTGACTCATCCAAATAATTGTTAATAGTCGTAACTAATCCTCTTAAAGTATTTAAATTCTTAGGAGTTGATTGACATAATGCAAAGTCTTTTAAAATGGTATCAGCAATATCTTTTGTACTACTTTTTCCATAAGTACCTGTGATTCCAATAACCTTTAAATTCTTCATTTTATTTCTTTTTTCTTCCGCAATTCTAAAATAGTACCCATCAATAATGTATTCTAAAGGCATATTAATTATTTTAGTAATCCAAACAATAAAATACATAAAATAAGCAAACAATGCTTCTAACAATAAAGAAAAATAAACATATTCATAATTGATTAGGTACAAAACCAATGGAATTATATAAAAGAATGAGACCGTAAATACAATTCTCTTCATTTTCTTTGACATAATCAATTTACCACTTAAAATATTATTTTTCCTAAAAGTTAAAATTCTAAATATTTCAAAAAAATAAAATATATAGGATAAAATTATCAAAAATCTAGAAATACTATTATTTAAAAGAAATGCCATTAAAAAGCAAAGTAAAGCAAAAAAATCTAGTGCTAAAATTACAATTCGTTTATGATTGAATATCCATCCAAAATACTTATAATCCTCATTATACAAATTCTGTTGAAATATTTCTAAAACAAAGTTACCCTTAATAATATCAAAAATTAATATAATTAGAAAGGAAATTGAAAATAGATTCATAAGATTCCTCCTATATAAAATTTCTAAGAATAGACACTACTCTAGGAAGTGCTTCTAAATATGCATAATGAGTACATCCCTCTAATTCAATAAGGGCACCATCTTGGAGAATACTTTCTAACATTCTAGCATCTTCGATAGGAGCAGCTTCATCTAAAGTTCCCCAAATTAAAAGTGTTGGACAGGATATTCTTTTAGCATATTCTGATAAATCTTGATTAACAACATTAACTAAAATATTACGCATCATAGGAGATGCATTTTTATAATCAGTAGAACCAATATATTGTTTCGCCACTTCTGCTATTTTACCCATACCAGGAAATTTTTTTACTGATTTTAAAAAAGATTCCTTCATCGATTTTCTATTTTTTCTAACACAAGGACTACCAAATAATACTAACTTAGAAACAGGATTACGAGATGCATAACAAATAGCTACCCTTCCACCAAAAGAATGACCCATAACAATTGGTTTTTTTATTTTTAATTCCTTTAATAAAGATTCTAAAGCCTCACAATAATCTTCGATAAACCAAGATTCTTTTGGTTCTTCAGAAAAGCCAAATCCAGGAAAATCTAAAATAGTAATTCTATAATCTGTAAATTCATTTCCAAGCGGTTGCATCATTTGAATTTCTTGTCCCCATCCATGAAGAAGAACAATATCTTCTCCTTCTCCATACTGAATATAATTTAGTTTTAAATCTTTAATAATTGATATCATTTTATCACCAATTTAATTATACACTTGATATCTTAAGGATACAAACAATTTACACTTGCTATACGTAAAATACTATATTTTATTTTTCAAATATGTTTTATCTAGTATATATATTTTTTTATTTATCCTTTTTATCTTTCTCAAATATTCAAGAACAAATAAATAGTATTCAAATAAAGCAGTTTGAACCAGATATTTTCCGTCTTCTCCTTTTTCTGAAAGAAATGATAAAAAATAAAGAAACATTTCATAATCCTCTAGAGGAACATCTACTGGAATATTCTTTTTCCTAAAATAATCAATACTCCATCGAAAACAACAAATATGTAATGCATATGTAAAAATAAAATTACCATCCAACAAATGATGATGTAAATAAGATATTCCCTCTAAAAGTGTCGAGTATTTTCTCATATATTTAGAATGACCTTTTTCCTGAAAATGAATTAAAATTTTTTCACATTCCGTAAGTATTTCTTTTTCTTGATTTGAACTAAGAATAAAATAATCCATTTTTTTCTCTTGTCTACTCAATGAACCAATCACCCTATATACACTTCTTTCGTACTTTTTATAAATAAATTGAAATTCGTTTTCTCTATTCATATATATCACCAATTTCAACCTATCCTAACCATTCATTCTCGTCAAAAAAATACATAAGAATTTAATAAAATTGCAAATTTTTTATTTTTTAATAAATTTCTATTGACAATCAAAAACAAATTCATCTATTATGATTTTTTCATCTTCTTATTTTCATTATAACAAACAAAAAGTAAACACTTTTTTTGGTGCCTACTTTTATATTACAACTTCATCACTCATCTTTCTCTTTTTGAACCAAAGAATAATTTTTAAATAAAACCTTATTACTATTGGTACTATCTTTAGATTCTAAAAAAGAAACAATCTGATGAATATCTAACGAATTAATATTATTATGCTTAATTTCTTCTTTTAAAATTGAATTTACTACATTAAATTCCACTACTGCACGAGAATCATCCTTCAATACACAAGAGTCAATAAGATGATTAGAATCATAAACAATATACCAATTATCACCAACAAAAGTAATTGAATGCTCAGGTATTTGTAAAAAGGAAAAATGTTTATTATCTATTTCCGAACTAATCGCTTTTACTCTATTAATTTTTCTAAAAGTATCTAAATCTGGATGCTCACTAATAATAATTTTATTTCTATCTCTTTGATAAGCAATAGGAGCATCATAGAATTTAATATTTTCATAACATGGTTCTTCATCATTTTTAGATGCAATGCAAATGAGTGAATAATTCCCATAATCGGTTGTAAATCCATCTTTCGGAAAAGGTAAAAACAAATTTTTAGTATATCCTATAAAATTCTCCCAATCTTTACTGGAAGAATCCATTGGAAAAGAACCAATCTTACTAACTACAGACAATGGAACATTACATTTATAATTCATTAAAGTATAAGCATTTGTTACAAAGACGTAATCAATTTTATTTTTTTCTTCGGAATTATTTTGAGAAATAGTGACAATATCATTACAAGCCTTTTCAAAGATTTCAATAATTTCATTTTCTTCGGCACCAAAACTACCATTTGACAATCTTCTATTATCATAAATAGAACGAAGTTGATTAATAAAAACACAATTTCCATGACGAAAACCACTAGCACGTGCAATAAAATTTCCATAGGAATCTTCTATTTTGATAACAAACCCATTTTTATCTAGCAAACAATAATGAAGGAAATCATTATCATTACCATCAACTCTAAAACAAGCCCCTGTATAAATTCCAGAGAGAAGGACGGATAAATCTTGTTGATCATACATAGAATATCTATAATTTAAAGTTTCCCCATGAACACGAGGTACTGTAAATCCGTTCTTTGTTACCATAGAGCACACTAACTGTTTTGCATTAGATATAATAGTGGATGGAACACGTTTTGTATATGTTAATTCTTCAGATAAAGTTTTCACTAAATGTTCATCTAAAATAGCTACTGTCTTCATATCAACATTTTTCATTATTTTTAACAATAAGGCTAGTTGTTCATAGTTATGAATATCCATATGAAATAACTCAGCAAAATAACAAATATCAGATATATTGTTTATTAAATCAGGAATGAACTTATCACTACAAATATCTAAATTATTTTGCTCTTCTCCTGTAAAAAACATTTGAGACAGAAGAAGACAAAACCACAAATATCCATCATTAATCAAAATAGAAGATAATTGTTTATAGGTCTCATCTATCATAAAAGAATCAATAGAAAATTGATTCATCCCATTAAAAATACGATAATATAAATCTCCTACATTAAACATTGTAAGGATTTTGTTCGTATCAAAAACATAATAATCATCATTAAATGGAAATTTTGAGGATAACTTTTTAAAATCCTTATAACTAAGTTCAGAACTTACTTCAATAGATTTTATGATATCCACAATATTTCTTTTAATAATTTCAAATGCCTTTTTCTTTCTGGTATATTTAATACATTTTTTTAACTCATCTTCTGAAATTTCTGGAATTAAGCTATAATACTCTTTTTTTATAGAATCATACTCAATAAAATCCTCATAATTAGAAACCTCAGGACCATCAATTGAGATATAGTGACTATTTAATCTATGAATTAATTTTAAAACTTTCTTAGAATTTAAATATTCTTGATAAAAATTTGGCTCTTCTAGAATAGATTCTATCTTTGAAATACCATGTTCAATAAATTCATGAATTAATTTATCAAGTTCATCTAAATCAAAAGGCCAATTATATGATGTTTTTAAACATGAAATGTATTTATGAATTTCCAAATCATTCGATTGATATAATCTTTTAAATTCCTTTTTTTGTTGTTGATACATCATAGTTTTTTTAACATCATGATTTTTCTCATTTAATTTAAAATATGGAAAAAGATTCTTACGATATTGCTCTAATTTTTCCTTTTTGAAATTTTCTTTCACTTTAGAAACATAGAAAGCAGATAAAGAAGCTATTCTATCCCTAGATTTTTCCAATTTTTCATATTTGTCATCCGAATTACCATGTACAATATCATAGTATTCCATCATAGAAGAATACAATATATCATATTTTTTTCCCAATACATTGGACATATTAGATAAGAATCTAAGATTTGAAAGTGCAAAATTAAAGGAAACATTTCTTCTTAGCTCTGCACAAATTTTACCAAAAATATTATCACACACAACAGGATTTCTATTTCTATAGTCTTGCCATAATTTTTCTATAAGATCCTCAAAGATCAAATCACATTGCCAAATAGAAAGGTTATTCTTAAATAATGTTTGAAAAAAAGAATTAAAATTATTCATGTAAGATGGACTATTACTACGATAGATAGAGCATGCTCTAAAACAATGATACATATAATCAGAATCTAATAATTGGTCAAGTTGTATGTCTTTTACATCTCCAAATGTACATCCATCATGAAACAGTAAATATTCAAAAATATCTTTTTCTTTTTTTAATTCAGAAGAAGCATACTGAGCACTATAAAGATTATTTTTTATAGAAGACAAAACAACCTCATGATTTTCAATTAATTCCACTGGACTTTCACTTGTTAAAAAATAATTTGTTTGAGTTAATTGAGATATTAACTGCTCTGCTTCAAGAGAATTAAAATGAAACCAAAATAGATTATTAGCTGAAAAAGGATTCAAAGAAATAGATTTAGAAGCAAGTTGATAATTTTTAGCTAAAAAGAAAGGTGCCGATTTCGAGATAACAAAAGGTTTCGTAGTAAGAAATTCAACAATTTTCCTTTGATAATCTAAAGGAGTAGATCTATGTAAATAGTTAGCACTATTAAAGTCTGCTTTTAAAGAGGATTCAATACATCTATCACAGGTAAGAATATAATTAGGTGTATCTTTATTAAATGTTTTCTTTTTATCGACAAACCAATCAATTAAAACCTTTTTCTGCTCCTCTGTAGGATAAAAATCTAAAGATTCTTTTCCCAAAAGCATAAATTGTAACATTTTTAAATTATACATCTTAAAAACATTTTTCATATCCCATCTCCTAC
>CATLHA010000059.1 GCA_949948745.1 uncultured Caryophanales bacterium | reverse complement strand
CCACATATTTAATCTCCTTCACTTAATTATATCATATCTTTTACCTTAATATATTTTGTCTTGACAAAATAATTAACCCCCTAGGTATTTTGCCAAGTCTAGTAAAATTACCTGTGGGGATTTTTTATTCAATAAAAAATCAGTCCTAATTCAGACTGAAAGTATATTTAAAGTTCGAATAGTTCGAACAGATTTCCCAATGGTGCTGAATGCCAGGATTGAACTGGCCTCTGACCCTTACCAAGGGCCTGTTTTACCACTAAACTAAATCAGCATTAAGATGATTATATCAAAATAAAAGGGTGAAGTAAATAGACAAAATTATAGTAAAATCTATAAAAAAATGGTATAATAACAATCATATTTCAAAGAGGTGGAATCTATGTTAGTAGAAAAGTATAATAAACTAAATAAGGAAAATTCAAATCCAAAATTAGATCGATATTTTAATACAAAGACATTACAAAGATTAAAAGGAAAAGGTCTATTCTGTGGAATGGATTTTGTAAATATAAAAGAACTAAAACCAATAGAATATTATTCAAGATTTGATCATTCTATGAATGTAGCGTATACTGCTAGTAAATTAACGAGTGATACAAAGCCACCAATAGGAGTCTTTCATGATACAGGTAATTTTGAATTAATAGTACCTTTAGCAGGAGCCTTTCATGATGTTGGAACACTAGATTTCGCACATGCAAATTCATTTAAAAAAGGAGAAGCCTTAACACAAAATAATGATGAATTAGACATCAAATCAATACTTTTAAAAGATGAAGAATTACTAACATATTTAGAGGAAGATGGTATTAAACTAGATGATGTAGTAAATCATAGTAAGTATCCACTAATTGATAAAGAAATCCCATGCCTATGTCTAGATAGAGTAGATGGTGGAGTTTTAGCAACCTGTCTAATATGGGCACATACTCATACTTTTGATGAAATTAGAGAATTATATTATATGCTAGGATATCTTGAAAATTTAAATGGAATTTCAGTAGATATTTTATCTTCTCGTTTTCAAAATTTTAATGGAGAAGTTACAATCAGTGAATCTTATACAAATGCTGAATTTGAAGATTTCTTTAAAGCAGGACACATTTATAGTGAAAAGCTATTATCAAAAGAAAGTCGTTACATGATGGAAGTATTAGGATTAACTCTAAAATATTATGAGGATTTAGGATTATTTAATGAACAAGATTTATTTAATTTAAGCGAGCAAGAAATTATAGAACGAATTTTAGAAAGCAAATATAAAGATGTATGGTTAGATATCACCTCATTTGATAAAGTTCGATATGCAAAAGATGATAAAGATGGATTAGTAATTGTATCAAAACCTAAAATAAGACAAGTAAATCCACTATGCGTATCTCATATGACAGTATGCGAAATCGATAACATATCAGGAGAATTTTATAGAGAATTAAATAATTTATATGATCCTATCAGTTTAACAGACAAGCCTATTACAGGAAATTTGAGTAAACATACAGTAAAACAATTATCTAAATATAAAAGAAATTAAAAATATGATACAATATAAGAAATAGAATAGAGGAGTAAGAAATATGGAAAACGTTTATACACGTTCAATTATGTCAATGATTTTTACTGCAACAGGAGATTTAGTAATTGTTCATAATGAAGAAAATGAATTAGATACTGTGCCTCAATGTTTCTTCGGTCAAAAAGAAGCAGGGGCTAGGAGAAGACGGGGAAAAGAAATCAGAGTATTAAATAGTGAAATAGATTATAAAAGCGAAATAGCATATTTTTTAAGTGAACTAGATTCCAATCAACCTAACTTTGCTCTTGAAACAGAATGGCTAACACCAAATTTAAATGCAATTTTAGATTGTGGAGAACTTCACGAATCAATTGCGAAATTCCAAATAGAAGAAATAGCTAATTTAGAATATCCATCTTTTATTAGAATTAGTCAAAATACTTATGATGGTGGAACACTAGAAAATGGAATTCAAGTAATAAATGATATTAGTGTTCGATATATTACAATGTCTAAACTAACGAATATGAAAAATTACGAAAGATGTGAAGTGATTTCAATAGAAAAGTTACTAGAAAAAATAAATAAACCAGAAATAGAGGTTTCTACCAATTTAAGATGGTTTATAAGTGGAGAGGAATTAGAAAATATTAAAAAATTTTCTAATCAATTAAGAGCTTTTCAAGAAAAAGAACCAGAGCATCGTATTTAAAATACTATGAAAGAGAGGAAAATTCTTCTCTTTTTTTGCTTGCGGAAATATAAAAATAATTGTGAATTCACTAAATTTATGTTAAAATAAAAGACAATTTTTAGGAGGATTTATGGACAAAATTAAACTTAATTTATTTTTAAGTAAAATACAAAGATTACCAATGAAGCAGTCAGCAGAATTATTAGAACAATACCAAACAGAAATAGAAAAAATACCATTCATTTATATCAATCAAATTTTTGATTTTCTAGATGGAAAAGCTGAAATTGTAAAAAGATGGAATCAAAGTGAAAAAATGAAATATGATGTTCTTTATCTAAAACTTTTGACAGAAAAAGTGATGCGTATTTCATCATCTGTATTACAAGAGTTACAAGAATTCAATAGCTTACACCCAACGATTCAAATAGAAATCATTGATAAAATAACAGAACAAGAAAGATATTATTTATTAAAAAATTATGGTGATAAATTAACTCCATTAGGAATCCAAACTATAATTTTGGCACTTTCAGAAGAACATAAAAAAGAAATGATGATTAAATATAAAAATCAAATTTTAAGAACAGAGTTAAAATTAATTGTTTCTTTTATCGCCAATCTTGGAAATAATCAAGAAACATTTTTAATGAACATAATAGATTTTTTAAAAGAACTAGAAAAAGAACAAACAGTAGAAATTTTATTCGGACTTAATTTAGAAAATATGAGAAAATATTTAGACATTCAAAAAGACAAAATTAATAATTTAACCCAAAAAGAATTTATTCAATTTCTATCATTTTTAGAGGGAGACTTGATAATTTCATTTAGTGAATTATATAAAGAAAAATTTCAAGAAATTCCAGCTGATGTTCTTATGTATCAATTAGAAAGTTCAATAAGTAATCCTGAAATATCTTATCAAATATGGAATACCAATAGTAGAAAGTTACTAGAATTATCAGATACATATTTCAATTTAATAGTTAGTAGATTGAAGGATGAACAAAGATATAAATCATTAATAGATTTTAAAGACAGATATAATCAAATGGATCTTGATGTTCTTTTAGATTTATTTGCATTTGATTCTGATGAAATGAAAGTAGAATTATTTACACAATATCATGATAAAATAAAAACACTAGATGGCACAAAAATAATTGAATATATTAATCAAAATATTTCAGATCGAAGAGTACGAAATCAATTATTCCTACTTTATAAAGATTCTATTACCAAACTAATGGATAAAGAATTTATTAACTTTATTCATGAATTTTCAAATAATAATTTAGGGTATATTTATCTAGAAGATGAAGATTCAAACGAATTCAAAAAAGAAATGGTTCAATTTATAACATCTAATTTTAACGAAAGAATTAAAAATATAAAATTAAAAAACATACCTACATTATTTAAAAATAGTGAATCAGAATTAAATCTGGAGTATTTAGATATTTTAGAACAAAAAATCAAGCAATTAATTAATAATCGAAACCAATTAGAAGAATTTATGAGAACTTGTTGGAGTGATGATATAAAAACAAAAATATATCAAAAATATGAAAATGAGTTTAGTAAATTAACAGCAATTGACTGGTATAACTTAAGAAATTGTATTAACCCAAATAATAAAGAAACAAAAGAATTCTTATTGAAATGTGAAATTGATTCTCTAGACTTCATAAAAGAAGAGGATTTAACAATAAGAACAAATGAAATAGTTGCTTACCTAAAGGAGAATCTAATTGGTAGAGTATCTAAAAGATATAGTGAACTTGCATTAACAAATAAGAAACAATTATTAAAAGAATATGAAGAATTAGTAATTAAAGTATGTGAAAGTAATAATAATCAAGTAATTCTAAATGAATCTTGTGAAAAATTAATTGTATTACTAAGAATTCTACTAGGTCAAAAAATTATTAGTACAGAAGATACCTACTATCAATTATTTAAAGAATATTATATGGGAAATATCTTAAATAGACTTGAAATAGAAAATGAAAATAATAAAGGAAAAATCATAAATAGCTTATTTTATCGAATTATAAAAGGCAAAGTAGAAACTATGGATCTATTAGACATTACTACATTAAAAGGATTAATCTTTTTCAATAAAAATAAAATAGGAAAAGATAGATTAGATTTAACTATTTATAATTCAAACGAAATAGAAAACTTTGTTCAAAATTTAACAGAAGAACAAGTGACTAAATTTAATCAAAAACAATTTAAACAGATTTGTGAGAAAATTAAAAATGCATATCATTATGACACACCAACAAAGGAATCCATTAGAAACTTGGCTATTAGAATCTATATGACAGTAGGATATGAAAAAGCATTAAAGTTACTAGATTTAGAAGAAATTCCATTTACAAGATATGAATATATTTTTGAAGGAATTGATATTAAGAAAATTGAATTAGATGAAAATGGATGTCCAATCATTCCTAAGAAATTACAAGATTTTATGTTTGGAAGTAATTTAGAAGATGAAAATACAAATATAAATCGTTTATTAACTAATAAAATTCCTGAATTTGAACAAAAATTTGCAAGTATCTATAATAATTGGGATACGATTTATCAAGAATTAAATGGAATAGTAACAGTAAATAGAATTTTAAAATGGTTTAAAGAACATAAAGTGATTTTAAATCCAGATGAGTATAGATTATCAGTTGTATTGAATGAACTTCAAGATGATTATAGTATAAGAGAAGCAAGAAATTTATATAGCGATATGAAACAAAGAAAATATTCAACTATACCAAAAATATCAGGATCTACAGAAAAATATACCTATGAAATGTTAGATTTAGATGATCCATTAGGACTAATTGTTGGAAATCTAACAAGATGTTGTTTTCTAATTAACGGGATGAGTAGATCTGCACTATTTCATTCTGCCCAAAGTAAAGATGGAAGAATCTTTGTGGTAAGAAATCAATTTGGTGAATTAATCGCACAAAGTTGGGTATGGAGAAATGGAAATTTAGTATGCTTTGACAATGTAGAAACAGCGGGTAGAAATGATTATGATGAATTATTAAAAGCCTATCAAGAAGCCGCAGAAAAAATTATTTTAATAAGTGTCAAGAAAGAATCAGCAAAAGAACAAGTAAAGTTAGTTACAGTTGGTGGTAGATATTCAAAAATGAAACTTCCTGAAAAACAAGTACCAAAAGCTGAAATAAAATTACCACGTACAGAAAATAGAATTTATACAGATGCAGAAGAACAATTTATCTTATTTGCTACCAAAGAACAAGGTCTATACTATGGAGATGTAAAAGCAGAATATAAAGATGAAAGAGAACAAGTACAAAGTTATTTTAACGTTGCACTATTAGATCAAAATGAAAAATTAGAAATCAGTAAGAGATTACGTTCCATCAATTATTCGAAAAATGGACAAGTTTCTCAGATTAATATAGATGACTATTGTCTCCTTATGTTAGGAGAAGATTGGTATATAGGAATTACCTTAAGCGAAGATATAGATATTAATTATCTATCGATGGATGAAAGGGCTAAAAACGAATTAATTACATGCTCATGTAACCTAGAGGAATTATTAAAGAGTTCGGCTATTTCAGTAGATGGAAAAAGTGCTAGACAAAAAGTAATAAGATTGTTAGGGGAGGATGAATAATATGAGTACATATTTAGAAAATGCAAAAAAGACATTTCTATCTCCACCACAAAATCTGATTTATGAAGGACAAGGATTAAAAGCATTTGAAAATTTTCTAAAATTATTAGGTTATGTTATTCCTAATAAAATAAATGCAGAAGAGCTAAATGTATATTTAACATTTTTAGTAAATGATATTAGAAATCAAAATTTAGGTTTTCATAATTCAAAAGAATATAAAAAAATCTTCAAACTATTTGAAGAGGAAACTACTGAAATTGATAAATGGTTAAGTTATCTACCAAATTTTTTAAAAAGGGTAACACCAAAAGAATTTTATCAAGAATTTATTCCCATATTTAAAAACTCTTTTTATGAATTATCTGTTGAAGATACAGAAGAAGACTATGGATATATCGAAATAGAACCAGATGTTATTGATATAAGTAACAAAAATAAAGCAGATGTTTTAGCAGCCTTATATAATCATGCAAAACCAGTTGGAATGGGAGTTGTACAATATGATCCAACACCAATTAATAGAGAAATAGCAGAAAAGATTTTAAAACAAATGGGATATAATTTTAGTTATCTAAAAGGTAGGCCAATCAAAATAAGTTTAGAAGATGATATTATTGTGGTATGGGCATACAATAGAGATAATGATGAAGATGGACTTGCACAAAGAGCAATTGCTACCTGTCCAAATATTAAGAAAAAAGCAGAAAAGAAACCATACCAGAAAGAGTATAAATAGAGATGCTATATACAAAATAAGAAATTTATGATATAATATGACAAATTATTAGTAAGAAAAGGGGATACTTATGGAATATAAATTAGATACAGTAGCACTTCATATTACCAACGAATGTAGTCATGGATGTCCAATGTGTTATGCCACTTGCGACAATCAAATTGTACGTGAGGGAAATATAAAAAATTTAAAACTAATTTTAGATACTTTTAAAAAATCAGGGGTAAAGGAAATAAATTTAGTTGGTGGAAACCCGGCAGAATATTCTCATATTGAAGAATTAATAAAATATGGGTATGAATTAGGACTTGATATGTCAGTATTATCTAATACACATAATTATAAAAATAGTAGTATTGAAAAAATTGCACCATATGTTAGTTCTTTAGAATGGACAGTACATGGACCAACAGCAGAAATTCATGATAAATTTTGTAAGAAACCAGATGCTTTTGAATATTCACTACATAAAATGCAAATATATGATGATATAAGAGGAGAAAATCAAAAGCTAGGAATTATTATGAATTTAATGTCACATAATTATAATCTTTTCTATGATACGATATGTAATTTATTAGAAAGAGGACTAAATATTGATTATTTATTAATTCAAAGAATTGCACCATTTTATAATGGAAAAGAGTTTCAGAATAATTTAACAATTGAACAAGTGATTGAGGGATTTAGAAATATTAAATCAATCAATGAGGAACTAGGAGTAGAGTCTATTATTTGTGATGCATTCCCATTTTGTAAAATTCCAAAAGAATTACACCCATATTTAGCTAGATGTGATTGGGGGTATAATATTGCTGCTTGTGATATGGATGGAAATTTATCAAGATGTGCAATGAGTAGTAAATATAGACTAGGGAATGTATTAGAAAAAGACCCATTAGAAATTTGGAATAATTCAGAAATTTTAAAGAGATTTAGAAGTAAAGAATATTTACCTGAATCTTGCCAAAATTGTGATACATTAGAAAAATGTGGTGGAGGTTGCGCAATGAGTTGTGGCGACGAAAATCTAACATGCGATGTATTTGTTAAAAAAATGAAATAAAATAAAAAGAGTCAAATTGATTTTATCATCTATTGACTCTTTTCCTTTTCTATAATAATGAATTTAATTCTTCCTCTGATAATCCAGTAGATTTCATAATAATTTCTAAAGAAATGCCATTTTTTAGAAGGTTTTTGGCTGTTTCTATTTTTTCTTCTTTTCTTCCTTGCTCCAATCCTCGTTCCAATCCTTGTTCAATTCCTTCTTCCAACCCTTTTTCTCTTGCTTCCTTTAGTTCTGAGTTATGAAGCATCTCTAAATGTAGTTCCTTATCATATAATCCTATGATATCTTCATCTTCACTCGCTTTTAAAGAATCCTTACGATATTCACTCATGATTTTATCCCCCTCTATTATTTTATCTAGGTCTTCTGAGTCCTCTTCATTGAATGTAAGTAATAATTTCTCGAACTCTTCCAATCTATTTTTATTATAATATTTCTCTTTGATTTTTGGAAGATA
>CATLHA010000058.1 GCA_949948745.1 uncultured Caryophanales bacterium | reverse complement strand
TAGAGGAGAGTAGATAAAATATCTACTCTTTTATGTTATAATGAAAAAAAAGAAAATCTTGATTAAATAATGGAGGTACTTATGGAAAAGATAAAAGAAAAATTGGAAGTAGATGTAAATGTTACTTATGAAGAATACAAAAAAATAAAGAAAGAATTTCCTTATCAATTTTGGAAGCGGTTTAAAAAAGTCGTAATAGTTCTTCTTGTTTTCTTGTTTTTTGCCATTTCTTCAGAACAACCTGAATTACTAGAAGATTTTGAAACATTTGTAATTTTACTAATTTTTACATATATGATTTCAAAAATCATAGAAGCTATCATTAGAAAACAAAATTATAAAAAAATGTTGAATAGTGAGATAGAGAATATTCATTATACAATTTTCTTTCATGAGGATTATCTAGAAAAAAGAAATAAAAATACTATAGAAAAAATTCCTTACCAAGAAATTTGGAAGATAAAAGAAACAGAAACACATATTTATTTACGATTAGATAAAGAAAATATTATTCCAATCAACAAAAGTATTTGTGAAGAAGATAAGATAAAAGAAATTCGAAGAATCTTATTTGAACATAATACAAAGAAAGAAAACCAAAAGGAATTAGAAGAATATATGAAACCACCAAAAGAGTATCCAAAAATGAAAAAATTTTTAATCGCCTTATTTATTTTAACGATTGTATCCATTTGGATAGGAATTCTTTTACCACATCAAATTGCCAAATTAAATCTTCCATCTCATGTACTTGAATTTTTTCCAAGTATAGAACTTGGTTATAATGTAGGTCACTTTAAATACACTATAAATGTAGAAAATGCTCCTGTTATAGATTACCTATGGGCTGCTTGGCTAGTTCTTCCTATTCCTATTTTATCGATTATTTTAGGAAAAAAATACAAAAAAAGAAAAGTAAAATGCAAAAAAAATATAGTAGCGGGAATCATTGTGACATTGATAATTGTTTTCATGGGATTTATGGCCTATATTAATCCTGTGGAACAAGAATATAAGAATGCATTAGATGATCAAAAAATACTAGGAGTAAAGCTTCCGAAAGAAGGAAGATTATTTAAAATAAAAATAAATCAAACGAAAAATCCACAACTTATTTATCTGTTATGGAACAATAAGGATGATGCTAATTCAATTTATAAAGAAATAAAAGAAAACAAAAATTGGATTCCGCAAAGTAAAGTAGACCCAGATATAAGTACATCATTAATATCAAAGTGTATATCTCAAAAAGAAGAGTGTTACTATTCCATCTATATAGAAGAAACAAAGGAATATAATAAGCTTCCAGAAAAAAATGGATTATATAATGTACATTCAATGCTTTATGATCCAGAAATATCTTCACTAAAAATGGAAAAGTTTACAGATTTTATAAGAGTTAATAACTAAAAAGACAAAAATATAAAATAAGAAAAGATGGATAAACTGAATTTATCCTTTTTTTCACGGAGGAAGTATGGAAAGATTAACTAAAAGATATATCATTCAATCATTAGATAATTTAAATTTAAGTAAACCAATTCGATATGAAAGGTATTATATTAATGATCATTTACGTATTCAAAAAAGGGAAGATGCCTATCAAAAAGAAATTTTAGATGATAATAACGTCTTATTAAAAAAAGAAAATATAAAAGAAGAAGAATTTCTAGATTTAAAGAAACAGGCTTATCAGGAGATTATTAGAAATAGTTATCTATACTTAGAAGATGAAAAAATTTCAATTAAAGAATATTTAGAAAAATACGAAGGACTATTCCGAGTAGAAGTAAAATTTAATACTAAAGAAGAAATGGATTCTTATCAAAAAGAATCTTGGATGGGAAAAGAAATCACATTATCACCTCTAGCATTTGATAAAGATTTAAGTAAATTATCAAGAAATGAGTTTGTGGAAGAATTGAATAAATTTTTAAAATAGGAGTAGGAAAATGAATCAAAAAATTGAAAGCACATTAAAATTTTATAAATTATGTAATAAGCTAAAAGATACAATTAGAAAAGGACATCTTATATGGAATGTCAAAAGAAAAAGAATAGAGAGCGTAGCAGAACATATTTATGGAGTTCAAATGTTAGCCCTATCTATTTATTATCAATTTGGGTACAAACTAAATATCGAAAAAGTAATTTATATGCTTGCTATTCATGAATTAGAAGAAATCAAAATAGGAGATTTAGCCTTCTTTGAAATAGATGATCAAGAAAAATTATTAGAAGGGAAAAAGGCAACAAATTATATATTAAAAGATATCTTAGGAAAAGAAGAAATTTCCAAAATATTAGATGAATTCAACGAAAGAAAGACAGAAGAAGCAATATTTGCATATCACTGTGATAAGCTAGAATTTGATATGCAAATGAAACTATATGACCAAGAAAATTGTTGTGATATCAATCATCAAGAAAACAATCCAGTGATAAACAACAAAGAGGTAATAAGATGCTTAGAAAATGCAAATAAAGTTTCAGATGTTTGTATTGAATTTGATAGAGAAAAATATCAAGATGACGAAAACTTTATTCAGATTATTGACTACTTAAAAGAAAATGATATATAGAAGGAGAGTATTTCTATGAATGAGATGAATCAAAAAAATGAAGTAATTCATCAATATAAAGATGATAGTAAATTTTCTAAAAGACAAGGTTTCCATGACAAATATAGTACTAATAAATATGGATTTAGAAACTGGATGTTTGACAAATATGAAATAAAAGAAAATTCTA
This sequence comes from uncultured Caryophanales bacterium, assembly GCA_949948745.1. GTDB lineage: Bacteria > Bacillota_I > Bacilli_A > RF39 > UBA660 > Alloscybalousia. Next base: position 6,078 of record CATLHA010000058.1, on the reverse strand, counting down.
AAATACTAGAGCTTGGTTGTGGCAATGGTCTAATGTGGGATGAAAAATATGAGGAATTACCAAAGGATGTTCATCTAATTCTATCTGATTTTTCTAGTGGAATGTGTGATTTAGTAAGAGAAAAACAAAAAAATCATCAAAATGTAGAAGTAAAACAAATTGACATTCAAAATATTCCTTATGAGGATAATTCTTTTGATATTGTCATTGCCAATCATATGTTATATCACGTAGAAGATGTAGAGAAAGCAATCGAAGAAGTATATCGTATTTTAAAACCAAGAGGAATTTTTTATGCTTCAACTTTAGGAGTGAATGGATTTCAAAAATATCTAAACCAGAAATTTAGAGAGTTTAATAAAGAAATGGACTTTTTTAACATTGAAAACTGGAGTTTTACTTTAAAGAATGGAAAAGATGTATTAAAGAAAAAATTTAACAAGATTGATATGTATGAATACGAAGATTCCATTGAGATAAATGATGAAAATATATTAGTAGAATGGGTACTTACAAGTACTGTTTTGCAAGGAATAAAAAAAGAAAAATTAGAAGGACTTTCTACTTGTTTTGCGAAAGATAAAGATAAAAATGGAATGATTCATATACCAAAACAAATAGGATGTTTTATCGCAGTAAAATAAGGAAATAAAGAATATGAAATTAGAAGAATTAAAATGTATATCAGAAAATATAGATATAGAAGAATATATTAAGTTTAGAGAACAAGTCAAAATGGCAATGATAGAAAAAGATTGGTTAGGAGATTTCACAAAAGAAGAATTAGAACAACTGTTACAAAATGGTTCTAAGATATGGATATATTATAAGGAAGAGAAACCAATTTGTTCTATGATGATCATTCCATCTACAAAGAAAAATATGGATAAATTTGACTTATCTTTAGATTTTCATCAAGTAATAGACTATGGACCAATGATGGTAAATAAGAACTATGTAGGAAATGGTTTACAATATCAGATGCTAAAAATGTTAGATAATTATTGTTCAAAAAAGTATTCTTATGCTTTAACTACCATTCATCCAGATAACAATTATTCTATTAATAATCTAATAAAAGATGATTTTAAATTAATTGGTCAAAAAGAACTAAAAAGGGGAATGAGAAATATTTATTTAAAAAAATATTAGGAGGAAGTATGATTCTAAATGTAAGTGGAAGATGTGATATTGTAGCTTTTTATTCTTCTTGGTTCATAAACCGATACAAAGAAGGTTATGTAGATGTTAGAAATCCTTTTAATAGAAAATTAGTGAGTAGAATTTATTTTGAAGATATAGATTTGATTCTTTTCTGTACAAAAAATCCAATTCCAATCCTAAAAGATTTAGAAAAAATAAAAAAGCCAATCCTTTTTCAAGTAACAATTACTCCATATAAAAAAGATATAGAACCAAATGTTCCATCAAAAAGTGAAGTAATTAAAGCAGTAAAAAAAATATCAGAAATAATAGGAAAAGACAATCTTTATATCAGATATGATCCAATTTTTATTAGCGATAAATATAATATCGAATATCATAAACATGCCTTTGATAAACTATGTACCTTACTAGATGGATATGTAAATCATATAATCGTCTCTTTTATCGATGATTATAAAAATGTGCAAAAAAACAAGAATATATTAAAAATAAGAGATTTTACAGAGTCCGATTATAAAGAAATTGGAACTTCTTTTAGTAGGTGTGCAAAAAGTCATCACATGAGTGTACAAACCTGCTTTGAAGAAAGAAATTTAAGTGAATATGGATTCGATATAGGAGAATGTATCTCTCATGAACTAGCTTTTAGACTAACAGGAAAAACATATAAAAATTGGACAGCTAGAAAAGAGAAAAAATGTAATTGTGTACAGATGGTAGACATTGGAGTATACAATTCTTGTAGACACTTTTGTAAATACTGTTATGCCAATTTTGATGAAGAAAAAGTATTAAATAATATGAAACGTCATAATCCAAATTCCTCATTATTAATTGGAGAATTAGAATCTGATGACATGATTAAAATAAGAAGAAAATAAATACAAAAGGTAAAGATAAAGTAAACTAGTGTAAATATTTTCTTCTTTTTCTATGAAAAACAACAAAATTTTGTATAATGATAATAGGTGATAATATGAAAAATAAAGTAGTTTTAATAGGATGTGGTAATGTTGGTATGAGTTATGCCTATGCATTACTAAATCAACATACATACGTAGATGAATTAGTCTTAATTGATATTAATCAAGAAAGAATTGAAGGAGAAGCAATGGACTTAAACCATTGTCTTGCCTATAGCCCTTCCAAAGTAAAAGTAAGAGTGGGAGATTATAGAGATTGTCGTGATGCAAAAATTGTAGTAATCGCAGCTGGAAGTAATCAAGAAGTTGGGGAAACCAGAATGGATTTAATCACAAAAAACAGTCGTATTTTTAAATCGATTGTAACACTTACTATGGAAAATGGCTTTGATGGAATTTTCTTAGTTGCGACAAACCCATTAGATGTAATGACTTACTTAACATTAAAATACTCAAAACTTCCACCAAATAGAATTATCGGTTCTGGTACTACCTTAGATACGGCAAGACTACGATATCTAATCAGTGAAAAAGTAAATATTTGTCCAAAAGATATAGAAGCCTATGTCATTGGAGAGCATGGAGATAGTGAATTTGTATCTTGGAGTAATGCAAGTATTGCCTTAACTGGGATTGATACTTTCTTAACTAAAGAAGAACAAGAAAATATGGAAGAGGAAGTTAGAAATTCTGCTTATGAAATTATCAAAAGAAAAGGTGCTACCTATTATGGAATTGGAATGTGCTTAGTAAAGATTACTTCTGCTATTTTAGAAGATCAAAATATTATTCTACCAGTTTCTAGTTATGATACAAAAAATGATGTTTGTATATCAACACCAGCAGTAGTAAATAAGGATGGAGTAAAAGAAAAAATTTATATTCCACTAAATGAAGAAGAAACAGAAAAACTAATTGATTCTATCAAAATAATTAAAAATGCGATAGAGGGATTAGAATTTGATAACGAATAAAAACCATGAAGATAAAATAGGAGGAGATAATATGATTAAATTTATTCAGTATGGTTGTGGAAAAATGAGTGGATATACTACTCAATATGCAAAAGAATGTGGTATGGAATTGGTAGGAGCAGTGGATATCAATCCAAAAGTAGTAGGAACTACCTTTTATGGTGTTACAGTAACGCATGCGAATGATTTTGAACAACTAATTAAAAAAACAAATCCTGATATTGTAGTTGTAGAGACCATGAGTTTATTAAGTGATGTTAAGGATGCACTATTAACATGTGCAGCAAATGGAGTAAATGCGATTACTACTTGTGAAGAAGCTTTCTATCCAGAAGTTTCTAATCCAGTTTTGACAAGAGAAATAGATACTCTAGCAAAAGAAAATAATTGTACTATTACAGGAAGTGGATACCAAGATGCATTCTGGGGAAACTTGATTACAACATTGGCTGGCGCAACCCATGGAATCAAAAAAATTAAAGGATCTTCTTCTTATAATGTAGAAGATTATGGAATCGCTCTAGCAGAAGTACATGGTGCAGGACTACCAAAAGAAGAATTTGAACAAAAAATAGCGAGCGCAGATAAGATTAGTGCAGAAGAAAGACAAGAATTAATTAATACTGGAAAATATACACCATCTTATATGTGGAATGTAGTACCTTGGATAGCAGACAAAATGCATTTACATTTAACAAGTATGACTCAAAAATGTATTCCATTAATGCATGAAGAAGATATTCATTCAACAACACTAGAAATGACAATACCAAAAGGAAATGCTACAGGAATGAGTGCAGTTGTTACAGGACTTACAGAAGAAGGAATCACAATCGAAGCAGAATGCATCGGAAAAGTATATGCACCAGGAGAAGTAGATACCAATGATTGGACAGTAATAGGAGAACCAGAAACTAGATTTGTCGTTACAGAACCAGATACAGTAAAACTTACTTGTGCAACTATTGTAAATAGAATTCCAGATGTTATAAAGGCAGAAGCAGGATTTGTACCAACATCAAGAATGGGTGAATTAAAAACAGTAAGATAAAGATATCTAATCTAAAATAAAAAGTTAAAGCATATTTTAAAGCTTTAGCTTTTTCTCATGGTATAATATTTCTATAATAGATAGGAAAGATGGTGACAACATGAACAAAAAAAGAATATTTTTATTAGCACTAGTAATTTTATCAGTTATAACATTAATATTTGTATATAATGATGATTTCTTATACAAAGATCAGATAGTGAAGGTAACAGAAATTAAAACAAAAGATCAAACAACATCCTCAAATCCACTAGGATTAGAAGAAGAATATTCTATAAAAGTAATCAAAGGAAAAGTAACGAATGGAAAAGAAAAAGGAAAGATAAAGACTTTTGAGTATGAAGAAGCTTATTCTTCTATTGTTACTGAAAAATATAAAGTAGGGGATAAACTAATTATTAAGAACAATGAAATTGATGGATTAAAAAGAGATTTTTATATTGTTTCCCTAGTTATTGTATTTATTATTTTCATGGTAATCGTAGGTGAAGTAAGTGGATTACTATCTATTGTAAGTGTTATTTTAAATATGATTATTTTCTATATTGGATTAAGTTTATACTTTAAAGGAATTAATATTTTATTTTTATGTATTATAGAATCGATTATTTTTTCATGCCTATCCTTATTTATCGCAGGTGGAATCAATAAAAAAACTGTTTCTGCAATTACTTCTGTCATAATTTCAACAGCGATATTATTAGGCATGATTTTGCTGATTGTGAACACTACAAATTATAGTGGAGTAAATTTTAATGAACTAAGTTTCTTAACGGTCGATCCAGAAGATATCATTATTCCAGAATTATTAATAGGAAGTTTGGGTGCGATTATGGATGTTTCGATTACAATATCATCTGCCATCAGTGAATTAATTGAGAAAAATCAAAATATCAGTGTAAAAAATCTAAAAAAATCATCAAAACAAATAGGAAAAGATATTATGAGTACCATGAGTAATGTATTATTTTTTACTTATTTATGTAGCGGACTCCCAGTATTTGTTTTAGCTCTTAGAAATGGTTTTTCTATTTATAATTACATCAGTACCAATTTTTCTTTAGAGTTAACCAGATTTTTAGTAGGAAGTATAGGAATTGTAATGACGATTCCAATCGCAACTATGGTTTGTATAGAGATATTTAGGAGGAAAGAAGCATGAATAAAATTCTAATAATAATCCTATTTCTTCTAATGATCTATATAGATAAAAAAAGAGGTATCAAATTATTTCTTTCTTTATGCTTTAATTTCATTATCTTAATTGTTTTATTTTACTTCATTGCGTTAGGAATTAATCCAATTATTTTATCTCTTCTTGGATGTCTTTTAGTTAGTATCGTGATTTTGTATTATGTCAATGGAAAAAATATCAAAACGGAAGCATCCTTTCTTTCTATCGTTATCGTTTTATTAATTCTTTCTATTTTGATTTTTATAACTACCAAAGAAACGAGAATTGCTGGATTCGGATATGAATCCTATGAAGAAATTAATATGTTTTCTTACGATATAGGAATTGATTTTACAAATATTGCCATATCTTTAGTATTAATTAGTTTAATTGGTGCAACTACTGATGCTTCGATTGCTATATCTTCTGCACTTTTTGAAGTATACGAAAATAACAAACATCTATCAAAAAAAGAATTATTTAAATCAGGTCTTTCGATAGGAAAGGATATTTTATGCACGACAACCAATACCTTACTATTTGCCTTTTTAGGGGAATTTATGACACTAGTTATATGGCTCTACCAAGGAAGCTATTCTTTTTTAGAAATTATCAATGCTAAAACATTTGCGAGTGAATTGATTAGAATTCTTTTCTCAGCCATAGGTTGTGTTATGATTATTCCAATTACCTCGTATATAACAACTAGAAAAATATTAAAGAATAAAAAACTAGAAGAAGAATTCATAGAAAAATAGTATAATATAAGTAGAAAGTAGTGAAGTAGTA
>CATLHA010000057.1 GCA_949948745.1 uncultured Caryophanales bacterium | reverse complement strand
AAGAAAAGTTAAAAAAAGTTTATGGGTTATAAGTATAGTTGCAATTTTAATAGTAATAGGATATATAGCTGTCAATTATTTTCCAGAAATAAAAAAATATATGAATTCTAAAGAAAATCAAACAGAAAAAAATCTAGTAGAGGAACAGGAAAAACCGAAAGAAACACCAAAACCAACATCAAAGGTCCCAATAACATGGCAAGATAATGGAATCTTTTCTGACTACTATGAAAAAGCATATGAAAGATTAGAAACAATGTCTTTAGAGGAAAAAGTAGGACAGTTATTAGTAGTTAGATATAATTCTAATATTTTAGATGCTGTTTCGAATTACTATATTGGTGGGACCACTTTTTATGCAGTAGACTTTAAAGATAAAACTATAGAACAAGTAAAAGAAATGACATCAACTCTTCAAAATACATCAAAAATTCCAATGATTACCGCAGTAGATGAAGAAGGTGGGGCAGTAATTCGAGTAAGTAGTAATAAAAATTTAGTAGATGCGCCATTTAAATCTTCACAAACCTTATATGCAAATGGCGGATTTGAGGCCATAACAGAAGATACAAAAAATAAAAGTGCAGTGTTAAAAAGTTTAGGATTAAATATGAATTTTGCTCCAGTAGTAGATATTACTAGTGATAAAAATGCTTATATATACAAAAGAACATTTGGACAAAACAGTGAATTAACAGGAAAATATGCAGAAACTGTAATTACGGCTAGTAAAAATACAGGAGTTTCTTACTCATTAAAGCATTTTCCAGGATATGGAAATAACAAAGATACACATACTTCTAGTTCAACAGATGAAACAAGCATAGAAGAATTTTGGAATACCCATCTAATTCCATTCAAAGTTGGTATAGAGGCAGGAGCAGAGGCAGTGATGATATCACATAACATTGTATCTGCAGTAGATAAAGAAAACATATCTTCTTTATCACCAAAAGTCCATGATATATTACGAAAAGATTTAAAATTTACAGGAATTGCGATAACAGATGATTTAGATATGGATGCAGCAAAGAATGTTCCAAATAAGTATAGAAAGGCTCTAGAAGCAGGAAATAATATCATATTATGCTCAGAGTACAAATTAGCTCATACAGAAATATTAAATGCGGTAAAGGATGGAACGATTACAGAAGATTACCTAAATCAACAAGTATTTAAAGTTCTAGCATGGAAATATTACAAAGGACTATTTGAATAAAAGAAAATAGCTAACGAATCATCCGCTAGCTATTTTTTTTAGTTAACAACATCCATTGTTATGTCCATGATTTGAACCATTTCCCCAAATTAGGAAGAAGATTACAAATACTATAATAACAATCCAAAGCCAACTTTGGTTAGAATTATCATTATAGCTAGGATAAGGACAACATGGATATGTTTGCCATCCAGTATTATACATAAATATTTCTCCTTTCACTATAGTATATTTTGTAAGTATAAAAAAAGGTATAACAAACGCCTAGGAATTTCAACTTTTCAAAAAAAGTAATTAATGGTAAAATAAACAAAGAAGAAAGGTAGAAGTACTATGACAGAACTATCAGATAAAATAACAAAATGGTATTTAGAAAATAAAAGAGATTTACCTTGGAGAAAAGATAAAGATCCTTATCACGTATGGATTTCAGAAATTATGCTTCAACAGACAAGAATTGAAGCAGTGCTTTCTTATTATAAAAGATTCATGGAAACTCTTCCAACTATAGAAAGTCTTTCTAAAGTAGAAGATGATAAATTATTAAAATTATGGGAAGGACTTGGATACTATAATAGAGCACGAAATCTAAAAAAAGCTGCAATCAAGATTATAGAGGATTATAATGGGATATTCCCAAGTACTTTTGAAGAAATAATATCTTTACCAGGAATTGGAGAATACACAGCCTCTGCTATTTCTTCTATTTGTTTTTCTCTTCCAGAGGTTACAATTGATGGAAATGTTTTAAGAGTCTATACGAGAGTTTTCGAGGATGATTCTATTATCGACCAAGAAAAAACAAGAAAAAAAATTCGAGAAAAGTTAATGAAAATAGTCCCAGAAAATAGTGGTGACTTCAATGAAGGACTGATGGAACTAGGAGAAACTATCTGTCTGCCGAATGGAATTCCAAAATGTGAAAGATGTCCATTAAAAGATTTATGTCTATCAAGAAAACATAAGACAAGTTTAAAGTACCCAATAAAAAATCCTAAAAAAGATAAGAAAACAGAACACTTAACAGTATTTTTATTTATAAAAGAAAATCAAATTCTAATTGAAAAGAGAATGGAAGAAGGAGTTTTACAAGGATTATGGCAATTTCCTAATATGAATGGAGTAATGTCAAAAAAAGATGTAGAAGAATATTGTAATTATCAAAATATCCACTCAGTAAAAATAGAAAAAGGAATTTCTTATACACATATATTTACTCATAAAAAATGGATTATGGATTCCTATATTATTACTTTAGATAATAAAGAAAACTTAGGAGGAATTTTTGTAACAAAGGAAATGATGGAAGAAGCATATTCGATTCCAGGTGCTTTTCAACCGTTTAAAAAAGATTTTATAAAAAGGACGTGAAAGAATGAAAAAAAGTGCAGGAATTTTAATTTATAGAAAGAAAAACGAAAAAATAGAAGTTTTACTTTGCCATATGGGTGGTCCATACTGGGCAGGAATTGAAAAAGGCGGATGGTCTCTACCAAAAGGAGAAATGAGAAAAGAAAAGGCTATCGATACTGCTCTAAGAGAATTTAAGGAAGAGACCAGTTTTCTAGTAGAAAGGGAAAAATTAGAATTTTTAGGTAGTAAAAGGCAGCCAAGTGGTAAATTTGTTATCATGTTTTCATCCTCTGGTGATTATGATGCCTCTAAATCCTATAGTAATACATTCAAAAAAGAATGGCCAAAAGGTAGTGGAAAAATAGAAGAATTTCCAGAAATGGATCGTGCAGATTGGTTTGAAATAGAAAAAGCTAAAGACTTAATACTAAGTGGTCAAGTGTATTTTTTATCTAAATTAGAAAAAAAGTTATATGAGGAAACAAAATGAAAATAATATCATGGAATGTGGCTGGTTTTAGGGCCTGTTTAAAAAAGGGATTTAGAGAATTTTTTGATACAATAGATGCAGATGTTTTCTGTATACAGGAAGTAAAAGCCTCTAAGGAACAATATGATTTTCACCCAGAAGGGTATTTTGAATATTTATTTGAAGCAGAAAGAAAAGGATACTCAGGGACACTAGTATTTAGTAAAATAGAACCAGTTAGTGTAACCTATGGAATAGGAATAGAAAAATTTGACATCGAAGGAAGAAGTATCACATTAGAATTTGAAGAATTTTATCTAGTAAATTTCTATGTTCCCAATGTAAAAAGAACCTTAGAGAGAATGGATGAAAGAATGGAATGGGAACAAAAAGTAAGAAAATATCTTTCGAAATTGGATAAGAAAAAGCCAGTAATAATATGTGGAGATTTTAATGTTGCACATACAGAAATTGATATTAAAAATGCAAAACAAAATATTGGAAATGCAGGATTCACTTATGAAGAAAGAGAAAATTTCAGTGAGCTATTAAGTAAAGGGTTCATTGATACTTTTAGATACTATCATAAAGAGGAAAAAGACCATTATACATGGTGGAGTTATATGAAAGGTGTCAGGGAAAGAAATATCGGATGGAGAATTGATTATTTCTTATGCTCAAAAAGATTCATCCATCATGTCGTAGATACCATGATTTTTAAAGAAATATATGGTAGCGATCATTGCCCAATTGGAATAGAAATAAAATGATAGAAAAGAGGAAAAATTATGAAATATCCAAAATTTTTAACAAGTCATGCAACTATCGGAGTAACTGCACCATCAGATGGAATTACAGATCCAGTAAAAATAAATCGTTTAGAACATGCAATCTATAAATTTTCTTGCGAGGGATATTCTATTTTAGAAACAGAAAATGTGAGAAGTAGTGAAAAAGGAATTAGTAGTGATGCAAAAACACGTGCAAGAGAGTTAGAATATTTATTTGAAGAACCTCTAGTAGAAGCAATTATTTGTGCAGGTGGAGGAGACTTTTTATTAGAAATGTTATCTGAAATGAATTTTGAAAAAGTAGAAAAAAATCCAAAATGGATTCAGGGATATTCGGATCCAACAGGACTTTTATATCTCATCACAACAAAACTAGATATTGCAACCATTTATGGAGATAACTTTAAAACATTTGGAATGGAAAACTGGCACCTTTCTTTAAAGAATAATTTGGAAATATTAAAAGGGAACTTAGTCACTCAAAATAATTTCGATTTATATGAAAAAAATGATATTCCTTATACAAGTGGGTTAGAGGACTATAATTTAGATACGCCTGTTGTATGGAAAAGCTTATGGAATCATTCTTCTGTTACTATGAAGGGAAGATTGATTGGTGGTTGTCTTGACTTATTAATTTCTATGATTGGAACACGATTTGATTATACAAAAGAATTTATCGAACGCTATAAGGAAGACGGAATTATTTGGTACTTTGATAATTGTGAGTTAACAAGTGAAGGTGTCATTCGTGCAATGTGGCAATTAAAAGAAGCAGGTTGGTTTAATTATACAAAAGGAATTATCTTTGGACGTAGTATGACAAATTCAAGCTATTATGATATTTCCTTTGAAGAAGCAATCAAAAGGCAATTAGAAGATTTAAATATTGAAGTTTTATGGGATTTAGATATTGGACATGTAAAGCCAACTGTCACATTAATAAATGGTGCAATCGCAGAAATAAAATATGAAAATGGAAAAGGAAGCATTAATTTTACATTAGAATAAAAAGAAAAAGAGTAAACAAAAATAACAATCTTGTAAAAGTTTGTAAAATTATTTGCATTCTCTTTTTTTATGCTCCTTATAATGATACAATTTAAGAGAGCCTAAGAAGTTCTCTTAGAGCTTTTTTTTGTTTTTAGGGAGGTAAATTTATGGCAAAATTCGTTTTTGTAACAGGTGGAGTATGTTCTGGGTTAGGTAAAGGAATCACTGCTTCTAGTATTGCGTTATTATTAAAAGCCAAAGGGTATAAAGTATTTATGCAGAAGTTTGATCCATATATGAATGTGGATCCAGGAACAATGTCACCAATTCAACATGGGGAAGTATTTGTTACTGCCGATGGTTGTGAAACAGACTTAGATTTAGGGCACTATGAAAGATTTATTGATGAGGAATTAAATTATACATCTAATATTACAAATGGAAAAATATATTCTAGTGTGATTGAAAAAGAGCGTCGTGGAGATTATTTAGGAGCTACAATTCAAATAGTTCCACATATCTCAAATGAGATTAAAAATAAAATTTATGAAGCTGCAACAACTTCAAAAGCCGATATCGTAATTACAGAAATTGGTGGAACAGTAGGAGATATTGAATCATCAGTTATGATGGAAGCATTAAGACAATTTCGTTTAGAACAAGGTAGGGAAAATACATTATTCGTACATACGACTTTAGTACCATATTTATTTGGTTCAAATGAATTAAAAACAAAACCAACACAAAATAGTATTATTGAACTTCGTAGACTTGGAATTCAACCAGATATTGTAGTAACACGTGCTCCAGTAGATTTAGGAGAAAGTATTAGAAAGAAAATTGCTTTATTTGGAAGTATTCCTGCAGAAAATATTATTGAAGCAAAAGATGTAAATAATATTTATCAAATACCATTAAATTTTCATAAACAAAATATAGAAGAAATAATTTTAAAACAATTTGGACTTAAAGTATCAAAAAGTAATTTAGCTTATTGGGAAGATTTACTTCAAAAAGTAGAAAATCTAAAAGGAGAAGTTGAGATTGCATTAGTTGGAAAATATGTAGAATTAGAAGATGCATATTTATCCGTAAAAGAAGCACTAAAAGCAGCTGGATATAAATACGAAACAAAAGTAAAAATTAATTGGGTAGATAGTGAAACTCTAGAAAATAAAGATACAGATTTAAAAGAAGTATTTAAAAATTCAAAAGGAATATTAGTTCCAGGTGGATTCGGTAGTCGCGGAATTGAAGGAAAAATCTTAGCTTGTCAGTATGCCAGAGAAAATAAAATTCCATATTTAGGAATCTGTCTTGGAATGCAAATTGCAGTAATTGAATTTGCTAGAAATGTGTGTGGAATTAAAGATGCATCTTCTAGAGAATTTAATGAAGTTTGTAAAAATGCAGTAATTGACTTGATGGTTGATCAAAAATCAATCGTAAATAAAGGTGGAACTCTACGTCTTGGAAATTACGAGTGCCAGCTAAAAAAAGGAACTTTAGCATATAAAGATTATAATACAGAAACGATTTTTGAAAGACATCGTCATCGTTATGAATTTAATAATGAATATAGAGAATTATTAGAAAGTCATGGATTAGTAGTTTCTGGAGTACATCCAGCACTTAATTTAGTAGAAATTATTGAGCTTCCAGATCATCCACACTTTATCGCAAGTCAATTCCATCCAGAGTTTAAGAGTCGTCCAACCAAACCACATCCTTTATTTGATTCTTTTGTACATGCTGCAATTAAATATCAAGAAGGAAAGAAGAAATAAAAAAAGCATCACTAGGTGCTTTTTTCTTTACTTATAAGTATTTTTTGTTATAATAAACAGCTAAGAGGAGAAAATATTATGAATACAAATAAAATTTTTACAGGAAACTTAGTTTGTGATAAGGAAGAAAAAGGAACTTTTGTTTTTTTACAAGTAGGAGAACAGTATGTGTTTTTGGATGAAGTTAATAACATTTTTGACTTAATAAAATTAAGAATTGGGAAATCAGAAATAAAAAAGTTTGGAACAGAAAAAGTTAGTAAATATCATATAGATAGAAACACATTAATGCCTTATTATGAAAAGCAAAAACAAAAGACATTGGGAGCAATTAAAATGGATTATTTAGTTGATCCAAGAAATCCAAGAGGATTAAATATTTAATAACAAATAGAAAGCATCAGATATTCTGGTGTTTTTGTATGAAATAATCGGTTTGAGAAAAAAGAAATAATATGTTAAAATAAAAATATCGGATGTGAGAAAATGGAACCAATATTGAAAAGTGATAAACTGTTAAATTCTACTACATCTTTGGCTACATCTTTATCATTAATTATTTCTGGTCTTATTATGGTTATAGGAAGAGACTGGCTATATACGAGTGTAGTAAATATTTTTATATCTCTACTATTATTAGTAGGTGTTTTTCAGTTTATTAAATATATCTTTCAAAAGCTAAGTCAAAAAGAAAAAAAAGAAACTTTTACAAAAAGTTTTTCTTATCTACTATTTTGTTTAATTTTATCCTCCTTTAGAACAATACCACTATCAATCATGCCACTTATATTTTCTATTTATATGTTACTAAATGCAGGTATTAAATTTTTGACTTATTTCGTATTATTACAATCAAAAGAAAATGGAAGATTATCAGAACTATTTTTCGCTATTATTTATTTAGCTATTGGAATTCCTCTACTATTCGCTCCTATAAAAAATGTTTCAACAATGCTAATTCTAATTGGTAGTTACTTTATTTTGTTAGGTTTCACTTATTTAAAAGATTTCATTACCACATTAATTCCAACTAGAGTAAAAACTAAAATACGTAGAAAATTTCGTGTTACATTACCAGTGTTATTAGAGGCAATCATCCCATATTCTGTTTTAAAAGAAATTAATTATCAGTGGAATAAAGATGCATTTAATAAAAATTTGGTTTATGAGGAAAAGAAAATAGAAGAAAAATCAGATTTGGAAGTATTTATCCATGTAGCACCAAGTGGATATAATAGATTTGGTCATGTAGATATTTGTGTTGGTTCTAAAATTATTTCTTATGGAGGGTATGATTTTGCTACTTCAAAATTATTCAATATGATAGGAGAGGGTACTCTTTTTGAAGCAGATCGTGATAAATACATTGATGTTTGTACACGTCACAGCAATAAAACTTTATTTTGCTTTGGACTAAAATTAACAGAAAGACAAAAAGAAAATATAGGAAAACAAATAGATTCTATCATGAATAATACAATACCTTTTTTAACTCCATATGAAAAAGATAAGCAAGAACATATAAAAAGGAAAAAGAGTGAGTACCAAGATTACCCTAGTAGGTTAGTGATACTAGCAAATGCTAAGTTTTATAAAATAACAAAAGGACCGTTTAAAACCTTTTTTGTGCTTGGAGTTAACTGTTGTAAACTAGCAGATAATATTATAGGAAAAAGTGGGGTAGACATTTTAAAAATGACTGGATTAATAACTCCAGGAGCATACTATGAATATCTAAATCAGGAATTTTATAGAAAAAATAGTATGGTAATATCAAAAACAACTTATAATAATCACATGGTAAAAAATAAAAGGAAAATATTTTCATCAGGTTCAATGAGTCAAAGTTGAATCTTTTTTTTTGCACAAAAAAACTAGAATCAATCTAGCTTTATATAAGAATAATAGAAAATTAATTTTTCTTAGATAACTTAATAAATAAAAAATATGGTTTACCAAATTACTCTTAAAAATTTAAGTCTATTTATTAATTTCTTCTATTTCAAAATCACATTTGGTATGTGCATTAATAACTTCTATTCTTTTTAAATTTCTCAATATATTGAATAGCTTCTATAGCTTTTTCCTCTTCAGTCTTACCAATAACATTACCAAGACAAAGTTCATCAATTACTCTTGTGTATTCGTTTAAATAATCCTTGTTTTCCACCAATTTTTTCAAATAGCTCGTGATCTCAACAGGGGTAATTTCCTTATAATGTGAATATCGTAAGGAGTCACGAAGAAAAGTATAATGCTGATTTACTATTCTTTTTCCTGTGATTAAATCTTCAAACATAGTAGAAAGTTCATCAATTTCTTCTGGAGTATTAGTTTCATCAAATCCTAAAAAATTATCAAGAGTTGGTTTTATTTTTTCTACTAAGAATGGGAATGATATATCGCCGATTTGAACTTCTTTTAATCCATTTATAGTGCATGCAAAGTATTTTTTCATTAATCTTCCTCCTATCAGTGGATATATTAATAAAAAAATATCCTTTGTCAATCTTTTCTCAAAAATTGGTTTATCACCTTTTAAATTAATA
>CATLHA010000056.1 GCA_949948745.1 uncultured Caryophanales bacterium | reverse complement strand
GAGGAAAATATATGAGGATAGCAATAGTAGGCAGATTAAAAAATTATGAAGATGAGGAAGAAATAGATTTGGTAAAAGAATTTGATAAACTAAATCTAGAAAATGTGAAGATAAACAAAGAAAAGCGAAAACAAGAAAATTATATTTTAATCATTGGGGGAACGAATTTAGAATATTTAAATCAAGAAAAAGGGATTTTCATAAGTAAAGAAATCAAAACATCTAGTTTAAAAATTTTTCAATATTTTATTTCCCTTTTAAATACCAAAGTAGCAGTGATAGACAGAAAAGAAATAATAGAGAAACCAATATTTGAGGAGATAGAAAAAGATCATAGTAAAATACTTTTACAAGAATATACAACATTCGGTTATTTAGAAACAGCACTCTATCAAGTGAGAAATATTCCATTCAAATTAATTATCGATTTATCAGAAATTTATGATTACAAGATAGAGGAAAGTGAAATAAAAGAAACGCCTCATGATTTAAACCTACAGGATAGTTTTCCAAATAGTCAAATAGTAAAAATTGATTATTCTACCAATGATAATGATTTAGAAAGGACATGCAATCATATGAAGGAATTGCTGAAAAAATAATATGGAAAATAATTTAAGTAAAAAAATAAGTGAATTAACCAAAAATACTAAAGCAAAATTCTTATCTGAAGAAACAGTGTATGAAGATTCTTTTTTAAAACTAATAAAAGAAACGTATCTTCTTCCGAATGAAAAAGTAATTACACGAGATAGGGTTATCAAAAATCAAAATAAAGAAGCAGTAATCATGATAGTAGAAACAGTAGAAAATAAATATCTTATTGTGATTCAAAATAGAATTGATCAGATTACAAGCATAGAATTTCCTGCTGGATATATAGAAGAAAAAGAGAGTATAGAAGAAGCAGCACAAAGAGAATTGTTAGAAGAAACTGGGTATCTAGCACAAAGTATCAAAGTAATAGATCACTATTATGCCCAACTTGGAATTGATTCTGGTATTGTAAATATAGTTTTCATGGAAGGTTGTATAAAAGTAGGAAATCAAAGCTTGGGAGAAACTGAATATATTAATTGTACTGAATTAACTTTAGATGAACTAGAAGAATTATTTGAAAATCATACAATCAATAGTGTAGGGTGTAGGCTAGCATTTCTGGATTTAATAAATTTAAAGGAAAAAGAAAATAAAGAAAAAGTAGAAATAAATGAAAAAAAATAATTTTAGGAAGCAGATATTGCTTCTTTTTTTCATTAGACAACTTACAAGATAAATTCCCATATTTATACAGTAATTTCTAGATTCCGTCCTGTTATTGACATATCAGGATTGATATAGTCGAGGTAGAAAGGAGGAAAAATAATGAGAAAGAAGAAGATAATAATTTTAGTTTTATTTACTTTAGTATCTATTTTGATTTCTACCTTCTTTGTTTTATCAAAAGAAGAATATGAATTTATAAATGATAAGAAAATAAAAATTACAGAAGAAGAGTACAACAATCTATTAGATTTAGGATTTTCAGAAAATGAAATTCAAAATATGAATGTAGAAGAATATGAAAAAAATAAAAATTTAAAAGGAAAAGTTGTATCAGAAAATAGTATAGAAGTATCTTCAAATAATGATAACTTCAAACATTCAATAAAGGATTTATTTTCTAATCAACCTGGAAATGTAGAAACAACATACAAAAAGATTGTAACAACAATTATAGAAGTAAATGAAAAATATCGTTATAAAGTTAGTGTAACTTGGAAAAATATACCTTCCACTAGAAGTTATGACATTATTGGAATTGGAATGGATTCTTCAGTAAAAATGTATGCAAATCCGACATTCCAACAAAATTATTGTGATGAAAGTAACAATTGCAGTAGTTCCAATATTTATACTAAAAATACTTCTTCTACAGGAATTGGAGCATCATTTAAGTTGCCAAGTGGAAGTCTATCATCACTTAGTTCTTATTTCTATTATGATGTAGAAAAAAGAGATGGTAGCAATACTGTGACAAGTCAAAATGCTTATGGTGATTATGCACATGCAACAAAACAAATCACACAAGCAAATGCCACCAATTATATAGTCAATAGAGGCGGAATTATATTAGAAGACTCTATCATAAATTACTATGATGAAACACCAACATCAACTGCAAAATGGACAGGTAGTTGGTAATAAAAAATAAAAAAGAAAGAAGGAAAGAAAATGCAAGAACATGATTATATTGTAAATGCTTTTACGAAAGAAGGAGCAAATACAAATTTAGAAGTAAACAATTTAAACGTTGGTTGTATTACATCCAAAAATAATAAATTTGAGTTAGATCAGGAAGGAAATTTAACAGTAAAAAGTATCAAAGCAGTAGATGGAATTGCTTTAAATAATGCAATCTTAAGTTCTATCTATCCAGTAGGATCTATTTATATGAATGTAAATTCAACAAATCCAGGATCCTTATTTGGAGGAGTTTGGGAACAATTAAAAGATAGATTCTTACTAGCTACAGGAGATACTTATCAAAATGAAACAACTGGTGGAGAAGCTGTAGTTTCCCTAACAGCAGCGAATCTAGCGCCCCATGCCCATGGCTTTACTGGAACAACAGATGGAAATGGAAATCATAGCCATACAGGAAATACATTAGAAGTCCGTGCACAAGTATCTGGTCAACCATCTAGTGATACAGCAAGACCAATCTCAAGTGGAGCACATCACTATGGATTACAAATTACCAATGATGCAGGATGGCACCAGCATACAATTACTGGAGTTACCCAAAATACAGGAAATGGACAAGCACATAACAATATGCCACCTTATCTAACTGTTTACATGTGGAAAAGAGTATCTTAGAGGTGCATCATGAAAGAAATAGAACTAATTGAAAAAAGAAAGTTAAATGAAAAACACTTTCTTCAGGAAGATGGAACGATTGTTGCGAAAGTATATAGTAGTAATGTTCATTATCTAAAAGATGGAAAATATGAGGAAATTGATAATACCTTAATAAAAAAAGAAGATTACTATACAAACAAAAAGAATGATTATAAAGTTCTATTTAAAGAACAGGGAAAAGATTCTTTAATGAGAATGGAACAAGAAAATAATTATTTAGACATTAAATTAAAGCAGTCGAATGATTCCAAAATAAGAAAACAAAGAAGTATTTCTTCCTATATGGAAGAAGTTTCTTATGATAATATTTTAGATGGAGTAGATGTAGAATATCAAACATTACCTACCAAAGTAAAAGAAACCATAATTTTAAAAAACAATCAAACAAAGAGTTTAAGATTTGAAGTAAGTACCAATCTACTATTAGAAATAAAGAATGGAGCGATTATCGCTAAAAATCAAAACAATCAAGTATTTACGATTGAAAAACCATATATGGAAGATTCTATTGGTAGTATGAATGAAAATATCACCTATGAACTAATCAATCAAAATGGTATCTATGAAATTCTCTTAAAATTAGATTCTGATTGGCTAGATTCTAAAGATAGAGTTTATCCAGTCTATATTGATCCAACAATATCAGATGATAAATCTGCAAATGGAGTGATGGATACTTATATTTATCCAGGGGATACCAATGTTGTAAGGTATAATCAGGCCATACTAAAAGCTGGAGTCGATAGAGTGGACGGAAATGATACCATCAATAGAACATTAATAAAATTTAATCTTCCAACCATTGGAACTGGTAGTGAAGTTATAAAAGCTACTTTAACACTTTGTGGATATCTTTCAGAAGAAGTAAAAGGAATGCAAGATAGAAAAATAATTGAAATTCATAGAGTAACTTCCCCATGGACAGAAGAAACAGCAAACTGGGAAAATATGAATGATAAATATGATGCAAGAATAGATGCAGTTCAGTTTGTAAATAGAAGTTGGATAGAAAATGGAATGATTATTCCACAATATACAAATAATCCATATGGAGATATTACAGACTTAGTAAAACATTGGTATAAAGATACAACTAACTATGGAATTTTAATTAAGTCAGAAAAAGAAGTGTATACAGATTCTTGTTATCCAGCATTTTACTCAAAAAATCATACAATTACGAATGCAAATCCTGAACCAGTGTTAACCATTTCCTATAGAAATCAAAATGGATTAGAAAGTTACTTAGATTATCAATCACAACAATTTACAGATGGAAATACACTTGTAAATACGTATAATGGTAACTTAGTTGGAGTTTTTGAACTAGCTTCTACGATAGGAAGTAAACTACCAGCTGTATTAAACTTAGTTTATAATACCAATGATGTGATATTAAAAAATAACGGATTTAAATTTAACTTAATTCAAACGATAAGAGAAATGACAATAGAAAATAAAAAATATTATGAATATGTAGATGGAGATGGAACCATTCATTATTTTCAGGATAGAGAACATTATACATTAAAACCAGGGAAAACAGAACCTACGATAGATGATCTTTTAAATCCAAATTATAAAGAAGAAGATTGGTATGATAAAAAAGTATATTGTAGTGATGAAGATGGATTAATGTTAAAATTAGAGAAAAAAGATAACCAATATATTATTACAGATAAATCTAATAATAAAATGGCTTTTTCTAAAAATAATACGACAGAAGAATTCTATTATTTAAAATCTTTTGAAGATGTTTCTAATAATAAGATTCAAATAATTCATAATCAAAATAACCAAATCATAAAAGTAATTGATTCAAGTGAAGATGAGATTACAGTGGATTATAGTACAAATAATCTAATAAAAGTAACTAGTCCATGGACAGAGGCTACAGTAGGAATTACAGAAAATAAAGTAAATAGTATTATGACGTTAAATGGAACTACTATTTTTAATTATAATGAGAAAAATATTATTTCTTCTATTACAGATACAAATAATACAAAAATAACTTATGAATATTATAATGAAATACCATATCGTATAAAAAAAGTAACACAGTATGGATTAAATAATGCAGTAGGAAAGTATTTAACATTTGAATATGGATTTAATGAAACTAGTATCAAAGATAATAAAAATAGAACGAGTAGAATATTATTTAATTCTAGTGGAAATAAAATATCTAGTAATACAGTAAATGAGGAAGAAGATATCACAAATGCTTACTCAAGTTATAGTAGAGTAGGAGAAAGTAAAGATGATATATATGAAAAAAATAGACCATTATATGAAAATACAATGGTTAGATATGTAAAAAATTATTTGCAAAATACTAGTTTTGAAACGGATGATTATTATTTTCAAAATACAGAAAATGTACAAACTACTTTTTCTACAGATTGTAAAGTAACTGGATCAAGAAGCTTAAAGGTTACAAGTCAAGGGGAAGAATCCAATATTTCTCAAGAGTTTAATCTAGAAAAAGGAAAGAGTTATACTTTTAGTGGATATTTTAAAAATGATAAACCAGTAAAATTACATTTATTTTACTTTGGCGATAATGGAATTGTAGAGTCGTTAGAAGAAGTAGAGTCCTCTGATGTATTTAAAAGATATAATATATCCATTCATTATGATACAGATGCATCTACGAACCTAGCGCTTAGAATTCTTTTTGAAGATGGAAGTACAACTTATATAGATGATATTCAGCTAGAAGATGGAGAAGTAGTAAATGGTTATAATATAGTAGAAAATTCAGACTTTTCAAAAGGGTTAAGTGATTGGATATTAGAACCAATAGATCAAACAAAAGAAAATACGTATGAGATAGTAAGTCTAAATAATAATCAGAGTAAAGCCTTAAAGATAGATTTAAAGAATTCTAAATCTGTTAGTAAAAAGATTCCAATTCAAGGAGAAGCAGGAGATAATTATGATATATCTTTTTGGGTTAAAAACGAAGGAATCTATAGTGATGATTTCTTTGTCGTAAACTGTGTTGATGTTATATATGAACCAGTAGATGAAAGTTTAGAACAATACCAAATTACAGGTTCTTCTTTTATCCCAAATAAAAAATGGCAATTTATAAATTATAAAAGTACCGCACCATTTGATTATAAATCGATTACTATAAAATTTATTCATTCTAATCAAGTAAATCAGCTTTATATCGCAAATATAGATTTCTATAAAGATTTAAATTCTGTATATTATAACTATGATAGACAAGGAAACTTAATCAGTACAAAAGATAGTGATAATTCTTCTAATAAATTTAAATATGATGGAAATAATCAACTAATTAATCAAACAGATATGAAAGGAAAAAGATTCAAATATGAATATGATAAAACTGTAACAGATCGAGTATTAAATGCGATAACGTCTACAGGAATTAAAAATCAGATTCAATATGATTCCTTTGGAAATCCAGTATCAACAAAGATTAGTAAAAAATCTATTTATTGTCTACCAGAAAATTTTGGTCCAATTGTAGGAGCAGATTTAGAAAATATAGTACCAGGAACTTATAAAATCAGAGAAAGAGGAACAGAAAAATATTTAAAAGCAGAGTATAATAATGTATTTTTAGAAAGTGACTCTTGTAGTAATACCTTATGGGATTTAGAAAAGGTAGATAACAATTATAAAATCATTTATACTATGAATCCAAATTATTCATTAGAGTACCATGGAAATGATATCTTCTTAAATGATACAAATAGTAATAATTTATTTACTTTAGAAGAAAATCAAAATGGTAGTTTCTACATCAAACTAGCAAATGAAAATAAATATTTAAAAGCAAAGGACTCTTCTTTAGAAATAGATTTATTAGTGTTAGATGACCCATTATTTGAATTTTATTTTGAAACTACAGATGATAATTTATTTATAGAAAGTACAGCTACTTATAGTGAAGATGGTAAGTTTGTTACAAGTGTTACAGATAGTAATTTAAATACAACTACTTATCATACAAACCCAGTAACAGGATTAACAACTTCTATGACAAATGCCAAGAATAAAACGACTAATTATACTTATAATGATAAAAGACAAATCACTTCTGTAGTACAAGGAGAAAAATCAGTAAATTATACTTATAATAATCAGGATCAATTAAATAAAATTATCCAAGGAAATAAAGAATATAAATTTACATATGATGATTTTTTAAACCTAAAAACGGTTAATATTGGTGATAATATTACTTTAGTAAATAATGAATATGAACCTAATAATGGAAATTTAATAAAAACAATCTATGGAAATAATCAAGAAAATACCTATGAGTATGATGAATTTGATAGAGTAAAGAAAATAGAAAGAATGGATAATACTTATCAATATCTATATAACTGTAATGGAAATATAGCGAAAGTAGTATCTAACAATAACATTGAAAAGTATGATTATGACAAGCTTGAAAGAGTAATTGGTAGAAAGAATGGAAATTTCAAAATTGAATATGATTACAATAGAAATAGTAGTATCACAAGAAGAAAATATAAATTAGGAGAGAAACAAAATCTAGTAAATTATATTTTAAATGAAAGTGATAATGTACTAAGTGTATATCTTGATAATGAAACAATTACTTATGGTTATGATGGCTTAGAAAGGTTGATTAGTAAGAGTATAAATGATCAGTATAATGTACGTTATGGTTATGATCACATTGGAAATAGAACTTCTAATTTAATTCAAAGTATTCAAAACGGAGATAATAAATATAGTTATAAGTATGATAAATTAAATAATATTACGGATATTTATTACAATAATAATCTAAAAAACAAATATTATTATGATGAATATAATGAGTTGATTAAGGAAGAAGATTACATAAAGAATGAAAAAACAGAGTATACATATGACAACTCAGGAAATTTATTGACAAAAATTACCAAAAATTTAGAAACAGGTGCTATAATAAGTACAGATACATACGAGTATCAAAATGATGACTGGGAAGACCAATTAACGAAATTTAATAACCAACTAGTTACCTATGATGCAATTGGAAATCCATTAAGTATTGGAAGTAATATTACCTTAAGTTGGATCAATGGAAGAAGTTTATCTAGTTATAAGGATACAAGTAAAAACCTAAATATTAACTATAAGTATGATAGAAATGGTATAAGAACTGAAAAAGAGATTAACGGAGTAACAACAAAATATCATCTAGAAAATAGTAGTATCATCTATGAAGAAAGAGGAAATAATACTATCTATTATTTATATGACTTAACAGGGCTATTAGGATTCAAATATAACAATGATACTTACTATTATATTAAAAATATCCAAGGAGATATTATTGGAATATTAGATCAAAACTACAACGAGATAGTAACCTACGAATATGATTCTTGGGGAAAATTACTAAGTATCAAAGATAATCAAGGTAATGAAATAACAGATGAAACCAATATAGGAATCATCAATCCATTTAGGTATAGAGAATACTATTACGATACAGAAACAGGTTTATACTACCTAAATAATAGATACTATAATCCTACATGGGGAAGATTTGTTAACTCAGATAAGCTATTAGGAGCTAATGCTAATATTTTAAGTTATAATTTATATTTATACGTTTCAAACAATCCAATAAACAATTGTGATCCTGAAGGATTAGGAATTTTAAAAATCATAAAAGCAGGAGTAAAAGCAGTAGTTGGTGTAGTAAAATCAGTAGTTAATTTAGTACAAAGTTGGAATTCTAAAACACCAGCAGAAAAGAAAGCATTTTTAACTGCACCAATACCTGGTATAAAGGGTTATAAAGCTGCAAAATCGGCAACAAGTATTGGAAAAAACATATATGGTAATACCATAGTAGAGGACGATCATAACACTGCCAACGCCTATAAACATACTTTATGGAATGCTATAATGACATATGAAATTGGTAGAGAATTTGCAAAAATTTATGCTGATGCACATGAAGATGGGCAAACAGATATGGATGCTACTAACATGGATTTATATAATAATGCCATTGGAAGAGAAATTGGTGATATATATAAATATAATGAAAATTTAGCAATGCAAAAAAGCATATGTCCAGTTCCTTCAAGAGTACATATTTCATGTACTGGTACTCAGACCTTTATATTTTTAGGAAAGGAATACACAGCAACAGCATTTTCTAGAGAAGCTGCTTATGAAACAATGTCCCAGATGGTATTAGAAGCTATTGATCAAGGAATGTTAGTAATTTTGATACCATAAAGTAATATAAATTTGAAAAAGAGGAGAAGTTATTATGAAAAAAGAAAAAAAATTAAAAATAATAGGAAACTTATTAGATACACTATATTATATTTTAACAATTATTCTCCTCTTTTTTCACCCTTATGTTGATACAATAATTTATTATTCAAATAC
>CATLHA010000055.1 GCA_949948745.1 uncultured Caryophanales bacterium | reverse complement strand
CATCATCTACAACTAAAACATTCACATTTATCACCTTATTTATTTTTATTATAACACATAGATATTACTTATAAAATGCCCATAGATTTTTAATTTGGCCTTCTAATCTTTCGTATTCCCACAATAGATTACTTCTTTTGATACTACTTGGATCATGTACTTTAATTTTGCCATCTTCTATTTTAGTTAGTACAATAAAATGTCCTGTAGTCGTGAAATCGCCACGTCTCATACTACAAATAATCGGTTGTCCCTTTTTTAAAGTATTATAGATTACCTCTTTGGATAAGGAAATTTCCTTACTATGGATTCCAAACCTTTGGCATCCTTCTGTCATAAGTGCCCAACTTGTTCCAACTCCCTCTACATAATATCCATAAGACTCTGCCATCTTCGCTACTTTATATGGAGTAATTGTATGATCTGAAGTAAGTCCTACTGCCACCATAGATAGTGCTGTTGGTCCACATCCACTAATTGCGATACTACTACTTCCATAAGGTGCATATCCCCAATTTTTATCCCATTGTAGTAGTAGAGGAATTTCTCCTTCTTTTGCTTCACTTACTGTACCTTTGTACGTTTTTCCTTTCTTCTTAGGATATTCTAATACGAAATCTACCATTTCATCATTTCTAGATAACATATCTAATAAACTTTCTGGATAATCTTTATAGTTATTTAATATTGCTTCTACTTTTAAATTTTTCTTACTTAAATTTTTTAATCTTTCTTTTGTAGTACCTATGTCATTTATGCTACTTGAAACTTCATCATATGGATTTTTTACTTCTACTGGTTGCTTGTAACTTGGTGTTTCGTGATTTACAGTTTTTACATTCTCATGCCAATTTTTTATATCTATTAATAAAAATAGAGAAATACTTAAAATTATTCCCATTATGATTTTTTTATATTTATTTTTTAGTTTTTTCTTACTCTTCATAATATAATATCTCCTTACTTTTAGTATGAGATTATTGTATTTTACTTTTCGTCATTCTTTTTTAATTTTATCTTATTTAAATCTTAATTTTTTCTTAAGAAAAAAAAGATCTATTTTAGACCTTTTTATTTATACCTATGTGGAAATTCTACTTTAATTATTAGAAAATTTTTTTCAATTCTTGCGGATATTTTTCCTCCTAATTGTTCTGTAAATTCTTTTGCGATAGCTAGACCAAGCCCTGTTCCACCTTTTGTTCTAGAAATATCTACCGTATAAAATTCCTCAAAAATTCTATCGATATCTATTTTCTTTTCATGTAAGATGTTCTTAAACTCTATTTTTAAACTTTTATTTATGGTTACTTTAATATCTAAATTACTATTACTATGTTTATAGGCGTTTCCAATTAGATTATCAAAGATTCTTTTTAAGAATAGTTCATTTGAATTTATTATAATCTTATTTTCTTTACAGGAGAAAAGAATTTCTCTATTTTCTTTTTCATAATCTTCATAATATCCAACAATAGATTTCTCTAATACTTTATTGAGATTTACTTTACTTATTTTTGGAGATTGATTATTAGAGATAATTTTTGAAAATTCAAAAAAGGAATTAATTAAACTTTCTAATTTCTTTAATCTTGCTTCAATTATTTTTAATTCTTTTTCCTTTTCTTCTTTTGGTAAGTCTGATTTTAATAAAAGATCAATATAGCCAAGTGCAGATGTCAAAGGAGTTCTTAAGTCATGAGAAATATTCGTCATCATTTTCATTAAAGATTGATTTTTATGATTATATTCTATTTCCCTCTTCGATGTTTCATCAATCAGTTGATTAATTTGTAAAATTAATAAATCTAAGTTTTTCAATGTGTAGTTTGAATGAATTCTTTTATTACTTTTGCTAAATCGGATTTTTTTTATCTCTGTTGGGATTCTTTCTAGTTCTTTATTTAATAAAAAAAGATAAGTAAGAAGAATTATTATAATGAGGATTAAAAAGATTATAATAAACTCCATACTTATCACTTACTTTCTTATTTAATTTCTGTATTTCTAAATGAACAATATCCGATAATGTTAAATATTATTATATAAAATATACCCAGTAATGTACAATTTAAAATATAATTATTTGTTGGATTTGCTATTAAATGGTGTAGGGCATTTTGGATTTCATATTTGTAGAATAAATCTGTTTGAATTCTAAATAAGTTGATGGTTCCCATCACAATTAATTGAAATAATAAGATAAAAGGAATGGAAACTGTATTAAAGGTTGCAGTTTTCTTAAATACAAATGCAAAGCAGATTAATAAACTAATTATACCATAAAGTAAAGGTAGTTGGATAAGAGTTGTTTTTAATATTTCTATAAATGAAGAAGAAAATTTTGGACCATTCATGATTAAGTTTAAAAAGTAAAAGAAATAGTTATTGAAAAATATTAGTGCTGTCGATAGAAAAAATATTAAGAATACTTTCGAAGTATAATATTTTTTTCTAGAAATCGCAGAAGATAGTGTGTTTTTAATAGCCTTCGTAGAAAAATCTGTACTAATAACTGTTACTGTAATAATAATGAAAAGATAGTATAAATTGATATTTGTACCTATTACTTTTTTATCTAGTTCAAACTCAAAATTCTGTTTAATAAATTTTCTTAATTTCATGATGTCATTGATGTCTTTTGTTTCTACAGTCATTTTTTGTTCTTCTTTCGAAGGTACTGTCATATCTGCCATACCAATGTGCCCAGCGGTCATAGAAAAGGCACTTATGAAAGAAAGGAACATTGTTAATAAAATTACAACATATATTGCTTTTCCCTTAAAAATTCTATATAAGTCTGATTTTATGATATTGATCATACTACTTTTCCTCCTTAATTACAGTTTTAAAATATTCCTCTAATGTTATTCCTGTTTCATATAGCCCTAAAATATTGATATCATTTTTTACTAAAGCCTTACTGATTTTATCAATGTGTTCTAACTGTTCATAAAGTCTAATTTCCCTTTTATCGATTACTTTAAAGTTTTCTGTCTTTAATTCTTTTTCTAGTACTGTACTTGCTTTCTTAACATCATCTGTTTGAATTACAATGCATTTACTACATTCTTTATCTAGTTCTTCTTTGGTTAATTCTTTCACTACTCTACCTTGTTCTAAAATACAAAATCTTGTTGCAACTGCATATAATTCTGATAAGATGTGGCTAGAAATTAAAATGGTGATATTTTTTTCTTCATTTAGCCTTTTAAATGTTTCTCTTAAATCGCTGATTCCAATTGGATCTAATCCATTAATTGGCTCATCTAATATAATAAAGTCTGGATTATCTAAAATAGCAAAGGCAATTCCTAATCGTTGTTTCATTCCTAACGAAAAGTTTTTAAATTTTTTATTTTTAGCTTCTAGCAGTCCTACTAATTTTAAAGCTTCTTCTATTTGTTTTAAGTTTATAATTCCTTTTTGAATTGCATAGTATTTTAAATTTTCGTAAGCAGTCAAGTTAGGAAAAAAGGATGGATTTTCGATTAAACAACCAATTCTTTCTTTATTTTCTGTTAAATTTTCATCATTTTCTGAGAATAACTCGAACCCTCCACTTGTCTTTTTAGATAGTGTTGATATTATTTTCATAAGGGTTGTTTTTCCTGCACCATTTCTACCAATAAGCCCGTAGATATCTCCTTTTTCAATCTTTATATTTACTTCATCTAATGCTTTGAAGTCTTTATATTTTTTTGTTAAATTTATAGTTTTTAAAATTGTTTCTTTCATGATTTTCCTCCAACAATTTTTATTATAGAAAAAAAGTGTTAAGAAATTCTTAACACAATCCTTAAATTTTTCTTAATTTTTATTTTTTCTCTCCTATCTTTTTTACTGTAGCTTTTTGTTCTTCTTCTGAAGGAAGATAGGAATTTACAATTTTTACATGAGAAAACATTGGTTCATGCTCTTCTTTTTCACATGCATAATCATAAAGACATTCAAAACAATTATTAAATTCATGACAACGATTTCTAACACTTCCTATCGCAGTTCCTGATGGACATAAATCAAAGCCTGCCCACTCTTGTGCTTTTTCATAGGGAGTAAGATTTCCTCTTGCATGAATTTCTTTAATTTCTTCTTCTCTTAGTACTCTATGCTTTCTATCTTCTCTTTTGTATTCACTAATTGCTTGTTCTAATAATTGATCAATAGAGAAAAGTTCAATATCTTTCTTTCTTTGAAATAGCGTTCTTTCCTTTACGATACCAATTCTAGTAGGCTTTTCTTCATTATGTGGATAGATTCTTTCTACATACTTTATTTTCTTTTTCTTATCGATAAATTCATCTAGATAAAGAATTGTCATAGCATCTTGTTCTAATCTTTCTTGATTGATTCCTAAGTAGACACTTACATCATTAGAAACTGGTAAGGCATCAAAATTATAATATGTCAAAATTCTTTTTGATAATTCTAATCCTTCTTTTTGATTTACTCGATTCATTTGTTCAAAGTCTTCATGCGCTAAAACTAATCCTAACGCTAGGATATTTCTTTCATATAAAATTCTTGCTTCTTCTAAAGTTACTACCTTTTGGATTAAATGCATTCTTTTTCTACCAAATCCAAAGCCAGATTTTATTCCAAGTTTTGATTTATCTTTCATTTCTTTTTCCGCCTATTTCTTCATTCGATATCCGATACTCCATACCGTTTCAATATATTCCTCATTTGGATTCTTTTCTTTTAATTTATTTCTAATCTTACTGATATGGACATTTAACGTGTTTTCATCTGCGGAATCCTCATCTCCCCAAACTTTCTCAAATAAAACACTTTTAGTTAATACTTGGTTTTGATTTTCTATTAATACTTTTAATAATTCAAATTCGCATTTCGTAAAAACAATATTTTCTCCATTACATTTTACTGTATAGTTTTCTAAATCTAATTCAATATCTTTATAGGATAGTTTGGTGATTTGTTTAACTTCTTTGTTGTTTCTTAAGTGTACTTTGATTCTTGCCAAGAGTTCATCGTTATTAAATGGTTTTGTGATGTAATCATCGGCTCCAAGTTCAAATAGATCTAACTTTTTATCGATTTCTAAAATTGCACTCATAATCATCACTGGAACATTATGAATTTCTTTTAATTCTTTTATAATTTCTTCTCCAGTTTTTCCTGGTAACATTAAATCTAAAAGAATTAAATCTATTTTCTTACTATGAATTAATAGGGCTTCTGTTCCTGAATATGCACGTTTTGTTTGATAATGATTACTAGTTAATAATTTTGTTAACATTTCATTAATATCTTGATCATCTTCCACAATTAAAATAGTACTCATTCTAATTCTCCTTAGTTCTAGCCTAATTTTCTTTTTCTATTAGAAATTATATTCGTTATTATTATAAATATCAAGCTAAAGCAAAGAATTACTCCCATATTAAGAAGAAGTGGTTTTATATTCTCAAAATTACATACTTCTATATTTTTTAATAATTCATTTGTTTTGATATACCAATAAGATGGTAAAATGTGCGCAATATTTAATACTTGTTTTGGTAAAAATTCCATTGGGACAAATGCGCCACATAAGAAACTACTACCTAAAGCGATTACATTGATAATTCCATTCATCGCATCTTTGTTTGTTAGTATATTTCCAATTAGGAATGCTAAAGTTAAGGCGCAAAAATTAAAGATAAAGGAATTTAGGATATAAATCATGCCATGGCTTGTAAACATGATATCTCCTACTAAAACAAAACTTATTGCGATATAAAAGAGCCAAGCAAAAAACGCAAATAGTCCATTGGATAACAGTAAATATCGATTATATTTTTTATAATTCATACTACTTACTATGGTTCTTTTATTTACCATTTCAGATTTAAAACTAGATAGAACTAAACATATTACATAGATGGTTCCCGCTAGAATGCAGTAATTCATAAAGTTAAAATAAAAGCTTGCATTCTCTAGATTTTCTGTGTCTATCTTTGAAGTTAATTCTATTTCTACTTCTTTTTCTAAGGTATTATTTATAGATTTTATTAACTCTTCTTCACTCATTGATGTTTGATTGTAAATATTTGCTGTTTTTAGGTATCTATCTAACATCATCTCTGCAAGACTTGCTTGATAATCTTTTGTACTTTTAATTTCTATGATAGGATTTTTTTTATTTAAAAAGTCTTCTCTATAATTTTCTGGGATATAGATAATATAATTTACATCGCGATAAAATAATGCATCGTTAATATTGTCTTTCGTTTCTTTTATATGAATAAGATTACTATTGTTTTTGATATAGTCCATTAAATTCTTGGTAACTCCTACTTCCTCATCTTTATTAATAATTAAAACATCTGGTTTTTCTTGTTCAAAGGAAATTTGATTATCTTCTGTTTGCATATTAAAAACAGCAAAGAAAATTAGGATTACAGTATAAAGAATAATTGGCATTTTACATTTGTTTAATACTTTTAAATAAGTTTTAAATACTATCATATTTTTGCCTCCTTAAACTAATAATTGAAATTCCTATTAAAATAGCGGAAAACAAAATTAAACTGATGATATTTTGATAAAATCTATTTTGAACACCATAATAATATAAGGAATAAAATCCATCTGTAATCATATTTGCTGGATTTATTTTATTGATGATTGGAATGTTTTTATCAATGATGTATTTCATGGTAATTCCCATCATTCCTGATAAGAAGCAGCCTAGCATCGTAATCGATAATATAATTCCTGTCTTCATATTTTCGTTTTTCTTTACTACTGTAGAAGTCACAACACCTAAAGATAATCCTGCAAGAGAACCTAGTAATGTTAAAAGAATAATTTGTGGTAAGTGATTTCCATAATCCACTTTTATAATAAAGATTGTATAAAGAAATAATAAGACAATTCCTATTAATTGAACTAGATAGCTTGCTAGTACACTACTAAGAATTAGTTTTGTTTTAGAAACGGGACTGATTGAAATTCTTTTTCCATTATGACTCATATTTGCTAGGCATTTATTAATTGATGTCATACCTAAAATACCACCATATAAACAGGTCATAGCGATTAGGGTATAAAATTCAATCATCGTATAACTTAAATTTGGATTAGAAATATCTTTTATTTGAATCTTTTGATTCTGTAACATTTTCATAGTTTCTTGTATTATTTCTTGAGATAAAGCATTATAATCTAAATCCATTTTTCCCTTTAATATCTCTTCTTGTATTTTTTCATTTATTCTTCTTTCTGAAACACTTTGAAACATCTCACTATTGGTTTCAATTTCTTCTACTACATATTTTAGTATTGTTTGATTAATTCCGTTTTTTGAAACAATAACTTTAGGTTTTTCTTCTAATAATAGGTATCCTGATATTTTATCACTTTCTAGTAATTTTCTTGCTTCTTCCTCGTTGGTATATTCTATTTTAAATAGTTGTTCCTTACTTTTATTATTTCCTAGTTCTTGAAAGGTTTCTTTGAATATTTGGTTTTCTCTAAATGATTCATTATCTATAATTGCGATATCTATGATATCTAATTTTTCATTTTTCTCTATATCACTAAATGCCATATTAAAAAATGTTGCTAATATAATTGGAAAGGCAAATGTCCAAAATATTAATGATTTATTTTTAAATAATATTTTTATAGAGTATTTAAAATTATGAGTAAACATTAGTCTCTAAGTTCCTTTCCTGTAAGATATAGGAAAACATCATTTAGGGTTGGTCTTTCAGAATAGATTTTGTTGTACTTGATTTTTTTTAGTTTTAGATAATCCATTAAAGTAAGAAGATTATTTTTTCCTTTTTTATACGTGATTAATAGGTTATTGTTATGATAAGTTACCTGATCTACATGTTTCATTTGTTTTATTTCCTCGATATATTTTTCTCCTAAATCGATTACTTCTACTGTTACTTTTTCTTCGATTTCTGCAAGTAATTTTAGTTCATCTGTTGTTCCACTTGCGATAATTTTTCCTTTATCTAAAATGATTACTCTATCGCAAATAATTTCTACTTCTTCCATATAGTGTGTTGTATAAATAATCGTAGCGCCATTTTCTCTTAGTTTTTCAATTCCATCTAAAATATTATTTCTACTTTGTGGATCTACTGCAACGGTTGGTTCATCAAGGAAAATGATTTTAGGTTTATGGGCAACTCCACATGCAATGTTTAATCTTCTTAAAAGTCCACCAGATAATTGTTTTGGATAAAACTTCTTATAGTTTTCTAAACCTACTAGGGAAAGTGCATCTTCTATATATTGTTTTCTTGTTTTTTTATTCTTTATGTATAGTCCACAAAAATAATCAATATTATCATATACATTTAACTCTTCAAAAACAGCAACTTCTTGAAAAACGACTCCAATTTCTTTTTTTATATCATAAGCATTTGGATTCATTTCTTTATTTAAAATTTTAATACTTCCCTTTGTAAAATTTAGTAGGGATAAAATACAGTTAATTGTTGTTGATTTTCCACTACCATTAGGTCCTAGTAAACCTAAGATTTCTCCCTCATGAACTTCTAAGGATAAATTATCTACTGCCTTTAACTCTTTGTATTCTTTGGTTAAGTTTTTTATTTCAATACTATTTTTCATAATGATTCCTTTCCTATTTTCTTTCTATATTTTTTGATACAATATATCGTTTTATTTTTTCATCTTTCATATAAGAAGTCTTAATAGAATATCCTAATTTTAATGTGTTTTCTAAGCTATATTTATTGTCATAAGTAATTTCTGCAACAAGATATTTAATTCCTAGTTCTATCGCTCTATTTTCTAGGTGTTTCATTAGTATTTCTTGAAGATGATTTCCTCTATATTCTGGATCTACAATGATTCCATCTAGATCTGCACATCTTCCATCAATTTCTGGAATTTGTTTTTTTAATTCTTCCATTCTGTTAGAAACTGATAAAAATCCCCATGCAATCATCTGATTATGATAAAATACTCCATAAATTTCTCCATCTGTTTCTGGATTTTTTATAATTCTTTCATATTCTTTCTTGTCAAATGGCAAAAAATAACCTTTTTCTTCTTCTTTGAAGTAATCAATTATTATATTTTGAAGTTCATATACAGAATCTACATCCTCTAATGTACATAATTTAATTTGAATATCATCAATATTAATTTTCATTTTTATTTTCCCCTATCTACTCGAATATTACTTTCTCATCATCTAAAATTAAAATTGCTTGATTGTTCGTTAAATTGATTGGATCAGTATTCTCAACTTTTCCTATAGAAGACCCTATCTCACAGTGCACGTTAAGAATATTTTCTATAAAGTTTAATCCATTTTCATATTTTTTAGAACAAGCAACACTTCCTGCACTAACACCAATATAAATTCCACCCTGATTTATAAAGTTTTCTACTACTTTTTTAAATTCAACTTCATTTATTCTATCTACTAAATAGGATGTTTTTCCTCCACAAACATAAATCGCATCATATTTTCTTATCTCTTCTTCAGAGATTAACTTATGCATATCGTATACTGTTATATTTTCTTTATCGATACCACATCCTAGTAAATCCTCTAAACATTTTGGTAGTACAAAAATCGCATCTACTTCTACTGCCGCCGTTGTTACGAATAAGACTTTCATATCTTCTGGTTTCTTATTCACCAATTCTAAAAATTTTTCTTTAATTTTTTCATTTTCAAATCCTGCACTTGTTAACAATATTTTTTTCATTTACTTTCCTACCTTTTTC
>CATLHA010000054.1 GCA_949948745.1 uncultured Caryophanales bacterium | reverse complement strand
ATAAGCATGTCCTGAAGTCATTTTAGATTTATACAAATCTGCAGCATACCCAACATTTCTTTCTAAAGATTTAATAGATCCGTTATTATTCATTTCTATGTTATAGATTTTACCATCTACTCGACATACCAAATCAACAGTTCTATTTGATTCATGAACATTGTCTTTGTCTATCTTATTTTTAATAAACTGAATATTATCATTAATTTCATTAAAATCTTTTTTTAATAACAAAGATAATAAATAAGAAGCATATTGTTTTCTAGATTCATTATTTAACATCGCCTGAAACATTACATCAGAGACAATAGGAATTCTTTCTCCTTTCTTTAATTCTTTTAAGAGATAAGCATTTTTACGACTAATTGGTAATTCTAATGTTATTTTTTTCATAAAATTCCTCCTTTACGGAGATGTACTATAACAAGAAACAAAATAGATGTAAAATAACCAATTTTCAAAAATCTCTAAGGAAAAATTGCCCAAGTTCCTGATTTTTATTAAGAGAATTTTTAAAATTCATGAGGGAAAATTCAAAAACATATAAATTTTAGTTTTTTTTAAAAAAATTGATTTCTTGAAGATGAGCAAAGATAATTTGATAAACCCAATCACCACGTTCTAAATATGGAAAGTGACCAAGACCTTTTAAAATAATTAATTCAGAATTAGGAATTTCTTTTTTCATACGTTTAGCATCTCCGATAGGAGTAGCAGAATCGTTTTCTCCCCATATTAATAAAACTCTAGAAGTAATATTCTTTAGATAGTAAGATAAATCAGTATTCACTACATTTCTAAAAGTAGGCCTCATACCTTCCTCTAAGGACAAATAATCAGAGGAAGCAAATTTCTGAAAGAGAGAATTTAAGTAATCTTTTCTTTTCTTCTTTGGAAGAATACGAGCGATTTTTTTTAATAGCGAATATCGAAGATTTCTCAATCTAACTTTAAGAGTTTTCTTTGGCTTAATACCAGCAGCATCTAAAAAAATAAAATTAGAATAATTATAATGATAGTAACCACTCAAAAGAATGAGTAATCTTCCTCCAAAAGAATGTCCAATAAAAAGTGGATCCTCTAAATTTAAATCTTTAACCCAAGAATGTATCATATTAGCATAATCATAAATGGTCATCGAGTGATTTGGAAACTTTGTTTTTCCAAATCCAGGATAATCCAAAATATATACAGTAGAAGTTAAAGATAAAACAGAAATTAAAGAATCAAAAGTATGCCTAGTATCTCCCCATCCTGGAAGTATAACAATTGTATTTGGTTTGTTTCCATATTTTTCATAATATAAGGAAATATCTTCATAAGAATAGTACAAAGTAATCACCTAATATCATTTTATGAGAAGAACTATTAAAAAATGTTATTTAGTTTTATTACTTAGTATGGTAATATGCATAATGAACAAATTTATATAAATTAAAAAAATTGATATATAAAAATGTAAAGTTACCGTAAAAAGGGTATGAAAGTAGAAAAAGTGTGATATACTAAAAATACCTAGAAGATATGATGGTCCCATATAAAACCGACTAAGTGACGATACGGGAGTTCGGATCAGTAGTTTGTGTTGAATGCCTTTCCTATTGGTGAAGGAATCCTAAGAACTGCGTATGGACACCCACCTGTAAATAAATACAGGTTTTATCGCCGGCCAGAATACTTTTAGGTATTTTAGTTTATAACAAGGATTTTTCCTTGTTTTTTTCTTGACTTGACACAAATCTTTTAGTTATATAAAATGAAAAAAGGAGGGGATACTCTTGTTAGAAAGATTAGAATTATTAATTGGGAATGAAAACATAGAGAAGATAAAAAAATTAAAAGTATTGGTAGTAGGAGTTGGTGGAGTAGGAGGATACGTTGTTGAATCCCTAGTTCGCTCTGGAGTAGAAGAAATCTTACTTTTAGATTATGATACTGTAAATTTAACTAATAAAAACAGACAAATTATTGCAACAGATGAGACTATCGGAGAGAAAAAGATTTCTGCATTTGAGAATAGAATTCACTCTATCAACCAAGAATGTAAAGTAATAAAACTAGATATGTTCTTAAATCCAGAAAATATAAAAGTACTAGATGACTATGAAATTCATTATATAGTAGATGCGTGTGATACAATTTCTACAAAAGAATCCCTAATTTTTTATAGCATTGATAAAAAGATTCCACTCATCTCTTCTATGGGAACAGGAAACAGACTAGATCCTAGTAAATTAGAAATCACAGAGTTGATGAAAACAGATTACGATCCATTAGCGAAAAGATTAAGAAAATTTATGAGAGATAATCATATTAATAAAAAAATAACTGTCGTTTGTAGCAGAGAACAACCAATAAAAACAGGAAATAGAACAATCGCATCCTGTAGTTTTGTTCCATCAACAGCAGGATTATTAATTACAAGTCATATCATAAAAAATATTATAAAATAAAAAAGACTACACTTTGTTGTGTAGTTTTCTTTGTTTAAAATTTCCTGTATAGTCCAATAACTTTTCCTAAAATAGTTACATTTGGCAAAATAATAGGTAGCATAAAGTCATTTTCTGGTTGAAGACGAATATAACCATTTTCTTTATAGAAAGTTTTAACAGTTACTTCATTTTCATCTGTCATGGCAACAACTGTGTCCCCATTTTCTGCAGTATTTTTTCTCTCAACAATAATAATATCACCATCATAGATTCCTACATTAATCATAGACTCTCCACTAACATTTAGTGCAAAAACTTCTTTTTTATTAGAAATCAAATCAATTGGTAATGTGAAAAATTCATTTGGAACTTCAATTGCTTCGATTGGATTTCCAGCAG
Source organism: uncultured Caryophanales bacterium (assembly GCA_949948745.1). Classification (GTDB taxonomy): domain Bacteria; phylum Bacillota_I; class Bacilli_A; order RF39; family UBA660; genus Alloscybalousia. The sequence goes on along the minus strand of CATLHA010000054.1, from coordinate 7,264 downwards.
TAACTTTTCCAAGAAGAGGAACTTCAATAGACTTTTCATCCTTTACAGCATATTCATTAGGTACTAATAATTCAATAGTTCTGTTTTTAGCATTATCCTTTTTTATATAACCTTTTTCTTCTAGTTTATTTAGGTGAAACTGAGTAGTAGCTGGAGAAGAAAGACCAACAGCTTCCCCTAATTCCCTAACAGTAGGGGGATATCCCCTCGTCGCAATAAATTGTTTCAAAGCATTCAAAATATCTTCTTGGCGATCCGTTAACTTTTCCATGTAATCACTCCTTAACGAAATCTTACCATGGATTAATTATAGTGTCAAACAAATGTTTTAAAAAATAATCATCTAGCAAAAAAAGTCAATATAGAGATAGAAAGTTGTTTCTAGTAAATTTCTTGGTTTCTCAAATTATGCATGTTATAATAAATACTATGGATAGGTGAAACATATGAAAAAAGTAATATTAGTAGATGGAAACAATTTATTATTTCGCAGTTATTTTGCGACAAGTTATACAGGAAATATCATGAAAAATTCTAAGGGATTTCCAACCAATGCAGTATATGGTTTTATTAATATGATTAATAAAATTATTAATGAAGAAAAACCAGAATATATTATGATTGCTTTTGATAAAGGAAAAACGTTCCGTCATGAAAAATATAAAGATTATAAGGGAGGAAGAAATGAAACTCCTGAAGAGTTAAAATTACAATTTCCAGTAGCAAAACAAGTTTGTGAAGCCATGGGTATTCATTATTTTGAAATTGATAATTATGAAGCAGACGATATTATTGGTACATTTGCTAAAAAGGTGGAAGAAAATCCTAAATTTAATGCAACAATTATTAGTAGTGATAAGGATTTATTACAATTAATTAGTGATGAAATCGATATGAAACTATTAAAACAAACAGGCTTTATTCGAATGGATAAGGAATTATTTAGAGAAACCTATAAAGTAGATCCTATTGGAATGATAGATTTAAAAGCATTAATGGGAGACTCTAGCGATAACATTCCAGGAGTAAAAGGAATTGGAGAAAAAACAGCAATTTCTCTTTTAAGTGAATATCAAAATATTGATAATTTATATGAACATATCGAAGAGATTAAAGGAAAAACAAAAGAAAAACTAATAGATGGAAAAGAAAGTGCCTATATGAGTCGTGATATTGCGACAATTTATAAAGAGGTGCCAATCAATACCGATTTAGAAAATATTCATTATAAGGGAATTGATGTATTAGAATATATTAAAATATTAGAAGAATTGGAATTTTATTCCTTGATTAAAAAGATGGATATTAAGGAAGAAGCTATTAGAGAAGAAAAAGAAGAAGAAATAGAGTATACAATACCAGAATCTATTAAAAATCTAGAATTACCTGATAAATATGCCATCTATTTAGAAGTATTAGGGAATAATTATCATAAGTCACCAGTGATTGGAATTGGTTTATATGGAAAAAATACAAGTTTATATATTCCATTTGAAAAACTAAAAGAAAATCCAACTCTTTTCTTAGATTTAAAAGAAAAGTATACCTATGACTTAAAGAAATTATGGTATGTTTTAAAAAGAGAAGGATATGACATTAACAATTGTAACTTTGATACTATGATTGCAGCTTACTTGCTAAACTATAATATTAAAGATGATATTAGCTATATCGCAAGAGCTCAGGGATATAAAATTCCATTTTATGAGGAATTTTATGGAAAAGAAGGAAAAGAAAAGCTCCCAGATTTGAATGAACTTGCAAAGACAATTGTCGCAAAAGCAAAATATATCTACGAAACAAAGAAAAAATTTATGGAAGAATTAGAAAGCGAAGGAGATATGCTTTTATTCAAAAATATCGAAATGCCTCTAGTAGATGTTTTGCGTGATATGGAGCAAACTGGAATTAAAGTAGATTGTGACTACCTAAATCAAATGGGAAAAGAATTGGATGAAAGAATAGAAACTTTAAATCAAAAAATCTATGAAATATCAGGAGAAGAATTTAATATTTCATCTCCAAAACAATTAGGAATTGTATTATTTGAAAAACTTCAAATCCCATATCCTAAAAAGGTAAAAGATAATTCTTATTCTACAAGTAAAGATATTCTAGATAAACTAGCCCCTTCTTATCCGATTATTCAAATGATTTTGGAATATAGAATGCTAACAAAATTAAAAGCAACTTATATTACAGGATTATTGGGAGAAGTATTAGAAGATGGAAAGATTCATACAATTTTTAACCAAACATTAACAAGAACAGGAAGACTTTCTAGTATTTCGCCTAATTTACAAAATATTCCAATTCGAACAGAGGAAGGGAGATTAATCAGAAAAGCTTTTATTCCAGAAGAAAATAGTGTCATTTTATCAAGTGATTATTCCCAAATAGAACTTCGTATTTTTGCATCCTTAGCCAATGTAGATAATTTAATCAAAGCATTTAAAGAAAACAAAGATATTCATGCGAAGACAGCATCAGATATATTTCACGTTTCACTAGAAGATGTTACAAAGGATATGAGAAGAACAGCAAAAGCAGTAAACTTTGGAATTCTTTATGGAATTAGTAGTTTTGGTTTATCAGAAGATTTAGGAATTGATATTTTAAGCGCGAAAGAGTTTATCAATGGATATTTAGATACCTATCCTGAAATAAAAAAATATATGGATGAATCCATTAAATCAGCTTATCAAAACGGATATGTAAAAACTGTTATGAATAGAAAAAGAACAATAGAAGAATTGAAGAGTAAAAACTATCTTGTTAGAAATGGTGGAGAGAGAATTGCTTTAAATACACCAATTCAAGGAAGTAGTGCAGATATCTTAAAAAAGGCAATGATTGAAATTTATCAGGAATTTAAAGAGAAAAATTTAAAAAGTAAAATGCTAATCCAAGTACACGATGAACTTGTATTTAATGTCTTATTAGATGAAAAAGAGACTGTAACAGAAATTGTAAAAAGAGTAATGGAAAATACATATAAATTAAATGTTCCGTTAGTAGTAGACATTGAAAGTGGAAACGATTGGTATGAAGCAAAATAAATAGATTTTTCCTCTCAAAAGAAGGGGATAGAAACTAAAATGAGAAAATTAAAAATAAATAAAAAAATAATATTAGTACTCATCATTACAATAGTTATTACTAGTGGAATTATAGTACAAACTGTTTCAACAAATAATAAAATCAATATGAAATAGAAGAAAATAATTAAAATAGAAAGTATTCTATTTAATGACAATTTAACTTTTGAAATTAATATCAATATAACTATATCATCATTAATCAATGAAAATAATAAAGTAAAGATTTTAAACAAAAAGGAAATAATAGATACTTCAACTTTAGGAGAAAAAGAAATCATCGTTCAATATGAAACAGGAAATAAAATTAAAGAGCAAAAACAGAAAATAAAAATTATAGATACAATAGTCCAGTAATTGAATATAAAAAAGAATTAGAAATTGTAGTTGGAGAGGAAATTGGTTTACTAAAAAATATAAGAGCCATAGATAATTCGAATGAGAAAATTAATGTAAGCATTGAAGGTAGTTACGATACTAATAAAGAAGGGATTTATCAATTAAAATATATCGCAGTTGATTCTAGTAACAACAAAAAAGAAGAAAGTTTTTCTTTAATGGTTAAAGGAAAACAGTTACAAATATGGATTTATTTTAAGATATCCAAAAGGAAAAGAAGAAATCACAGATTAAATGATTACCAAGAGTTTTTAGATGCTAAAAATAGTATATCGACAATGAATCATCCAATCATAATGGGAATTTTAATTAGTCTAGGATCTGCTACATTTGTTTTCGGTGGCGTCGGATTACTAGTTTTAATTATAATGTCTATAATGAAAGTAGCAGAAGTAATTGGAATGTCATCAATACTAGAAGCTCTAGCAGTAATAGCAGGTATAGGAAGCTATATTGGTGTCGTAGCAGTAAATAGTATCAAAATATTTAATAAAAAAATTTCAAAAGAAACATCCTGATTTTGATATTAATTCAGACAAACAAGAAGTAGAAAAAGAATTAGAAAAGTATCGTCAGTTGTCTAAGATTCCAAAAAATATTGAAACAAAAAAAGAAGAACACTTAGATAGGCATAAGAATGATTTTGGTACAATGACAACAGAAGAAAAATTAAGCTTTCTAGAACAAGAAAGAGAGTTTTGGGGGCAAGTAGCTATCCAAGAAAAATATAGTGATATAAATGAAGATGAAAATGAGTTAGTATCAAGTAATCAGGAAAGTCCTCTAACAAAACCAAAAGAAAAAAATTACCATATATAAGGAAGTGTTTATGTATGCCAGAAAAACCAGAAGTAATAACTGTTGCGAGAAAATTAAAGCAACATTTAATTGGCTTATCATTTAAAAATGTAGAAATTTATCATAACAATGTAATTGCATATCCTACAGTAGAAGAATTTAAGGAAAAGATAAAAAATAAAAAAATTATAAATATAGGAACAAGAGGAAAATGGATAGTTTTTGATTTAGAAAGTGATTATCTATTAGTTCATTTAAGAATGGAAGGAAGATTCTTTTATAGAACCAAAGAGGATCCAAGAGGAAAACATGAGCATGTAATATTTACACTAAATAACGATCAGCAGTTACGCTATCATGATGTTAGGAAATTTGGAAAAATGGTACTTATTTCGAAAGAAGAAGCAAATAGTAAAAAGCCATTATCGGAACTTGGATTAGAATTTGATGATGAAAAATTGACAGAAAATTACTTGAAAAAATTCTATGAGAAGAAAAATTTACCAATTAAAAGTGTCTTATTAGATCAGTCAATTATCACAGGAATTGGAAATATTTATGCAGATGAAATTTTGTTTTTATCAAACATTTGCCCATTAACAAAAGCAAAAAATCTAACAAAGAAAAATAGGGTAGATATTATAGAAAATACACGTGCTGTTTTAAATGCTGCAATTAAAGAAGGAGGAACTACAATTCGTAGCTATGAGTCTGAAGAGGGAGTTCATGGATTATTTCAATTAAAATTAAAAGTTCATGGAAAAAGCAAAGAATCTTGTCCTGAATGCAGCAAAGAAATTATTAAAATTCAAGTAGGAGGAAGAGGAACCTACTATTGTCCAAATTGTCAAAAAGAAAAGAAATAGAATAAATAATAATAAGAGCAATAAGATAGAGAGTAATTAAATATTTATTGTTCTTATTTAAATCTAAAGTTAATATTGAAAAAAATCCTATCATGTGATATCATGTGAAACGGACTAAAAAAGGAGTGAAAACATGAAAAAAACAAAAATTATCTGTAGCATTGGGCCAAAAACGCAAGACTGGGAAAATTTTAAAGGATTAGTAGAAGCAGGAATGAACGTTGCACGTATCAATTTCTCTCATGCTACAATAGAAGAAAGAAAATTAGATGAAAGTCTAGTAGAAAGGGCAAGAAAAGAATTAGGAGCAAATATCGCAATTCTTTATGATACAAAGGGACCAGATTTAAGAACCTGTAACTTTGAAAATGATATCATTGAATTAGTTGCAGGAAAAACAATTAGAATTGTCGAGGAAGATGTTATTGGAAATGAGAAAAGAATTTCTCTAAACTATAAAGGTGTTTTAAAAGATGTCGAAGTTGGTTCTACAATTTTAGTAGATGATGGTTTTTATAAACTAGTAATTATTTCCAAAGAGGAAGATGGAGTTACCTGTGAAATTAAGAATTCAGGAACTATTAAAAGTAGACGTGGAGTATGTATTCCAGGGATTAAACTAGATGTACCATATATTTCAGAAAAAGATAGAGAAGATATCAAATATGCTTGTGATATGGATGGAGATTATCTAGCAATTTCTTTCGTAAACAGCAAAGAAGATGTAGAATCAGTTCGTGCATTATGTAGAGAGTTTGGAAAACCAAATATGCCAATTATCTCTAAAGTAGAAACACAATATGCCATGGATAATTTAGAAGAAATTGTAGAAGCATCAGATTATATTATGGTAGCACGTGGAGATTTGGGAATTGAAACGGGAGTAGAAAATCTACCTTTATATCAACAAATGATGATTGATTCTTGTCATGCACAAGGTAAAGGTGTTATTATGGCAACACAGATGATGTATAGTATGAAAACAAATATTCGTCCAACAAATGCAGAAGTAACAGATGTTGCGAATGCTGTTTTAGCTGGATGTGATGCAATTATGACAAGTGACGAAACAACAATTGGTAATTATCCAATAGAAACTGTTCAAATGATGACATCAATTTGTGAAAGTGCAGAAAAAATAACAAAATATAATTTAAATGATTATAAATTAAAGGGAACAAAAATTCATAATACAATTGCAGAATGTGCAGTAAAGGCAACAACAAGCTTGGATATTAAAGCTGTAGTAGTATCAACATTAACTGGTAAAACAGCATTAGATATTTCTTCTTTAAGACCAAATGCATTTATTGTTGCAACTGTAACAGATGAAAAAGCAGCTCACACTCTAGCCTTAAAATGGGGAGTATACACAAAAGTAGTTCCAGTTTATAATAATACAGATGAAATTGTAGAAGCTGGAATTCAAGCTGCAAAGGAAGTTATGAAGCTAGAAAAGGGAGACATTATCGCAATTGTTGGAGGATTCCCAACAGAAGCACATACAAACTTCTTAAAAATTGAAGAAGTATAAAAGAAAGCCTTTGAAAGAAGGCTTTTTACATGAAATCAAAATTACCTTATTTTTAAGAAAAATTATTTCAATTCTATTTATAATATTAATAAATTCTTCTCATTATCAACCAAATAGAAAATATCAGTTTTCAGTCTAAAAACTTAAATTATGGCAATAAGAAACTGTTTTTTTCTTTTGAAAAGAAAGTTATATGTTTTTTCGACAAATTTTTTAATTATCCGTATTTATACTATAAATAAAGTTTACAAGAAGTTAATATTGCCAAAATCGCCTGGGGGGGGGTATAATAGAAATAGATAGTATAAGATGGGAGACTAGATTATGAAAAGGAAGTTCAAAAATATATCAAAAAAAGGTTTAATAATGACATTATGTTTGATAGGAATTGTTTTAGTCTTATCTATAATACTTATGAATTCTTTTTCATTACCAGATCAAATAGGTACCATCAGTTTTCAATCTAAAAGCTTAAATTATGATAATAAGGAAGCAGGATCTTTTGAAATAACGAAAAGTACAAGGTGGATTTCTAAAGGAAAAGCTAGAGTAGAAGTAAATGTTGATAC
>CATLHA010000053.1 GCA_949948745.1 uncultured Caryophanales bacterium | reverse complement strand
TATAAAGATGGTGAAAGTGAACAGGTTCCTTATACAGAGGGAGAATGGGCAAAATATATTTATGGGGAATACAATTCTAGTAGTCCATATAATTATGCAGTAGAAAGAATTGAATATACAACAGATTTAATTAATTGGAATATGATGTCTAATAGGAAACAGACCTATACAAATTTTAATGGAAATGTATTTATAAGAGCGATAGATCAAGGAGGAAATACAAGTGAAGTTGTAAGACACTTAGTAAGAGGAGATAGTAAAGGGCCAAAATTTGCTTTAAACAGTGATGAAAACAAAATTACAGAAGAAGGAACAATTGAGGTTGCGATTCAAAATGTAAGAGATGAAGGAGTGGGAATAGAAAGTGGAGGAAATATTTATTCCTATGATGGAGTGAATTGGCTAAGTACATCAAAAAAATATCATAGTATTCCAAGTGAAGGAAAAATCTATGTGAAAGATAAATTAGGAAATGTAGCAGAACAGCCAATTCAAGTAATTAGAGCATGTAGTGGAAGTGGTGCTACAGCTAAATCGAATGAGATATTAACTGGAAAGACAGCTTGGGTAAATGGGACAAAGATTACTGGAACTATGGCGAATCAAGGAGCTAAATCGACTACATTAAATCCAGGAGGAAGTTATACGATACCTGTGGGATATCATAACGGAAGTGGAAAAATAACAGTTAGTAGTTTAGCAAGTAATACAAGTGCCAATGCAAGTGCAGATCAAATATTAAGTGGAAGGACGGCTTGGGTAAATGGGACAAAGCTTACTGGAACCATGGCAAATCAGGGGGCTAAATCGGTTACATTAAATCCAGGAGGAAGTTATACGATACCTGCAGGATATCATAACGGAGGTGGAAAAATAACAGTTAGTAGTTTAGCAAATAATACCAGTGCTAATGCAAGTGCAGATCAAATATTAAGTGGGAGAACGGCTTGGGTAAATGGAGTAATGCTTACTGGAACCATGGCAAATAGAGGAAATTTAAATTGGGCTGGAATTAATACTACGTATACAGTACCCGCAGGATATTATAGTGGTGGTACAATTGATAGTAGACCTTCTTATCAAAAGGGATTTGAAGATGGTAAGAAAAATGCCACTTCTTCTATCCAAGCACTTTATAATAATCAATCTATTAAAGAGAACTTGGGGACTGCAGGATGTTCTAGTTATGCTCATAATCATAATGGTCCATGGGATGCAGATGATGATAGTTTTACTTATAGTAAGACCTTGAATTTATATCAAACATCTAGTGGTAGGCGTGCTGCTTTGAATATTATTAATTTTAATATTATTTGTGATTCTTATAATGCCTATGATAATACTTGGGGAAGATATAATATGACATATAATGTTACTTCAAGTAATGGAAAAGTTCTAGCTTCTGGGAATATTAATGGTGCGGATGGAGATAATGCAAATAGGACTATTACGATTAATCTGTTTGCATCTGGACTTGGTAATGCACAAAATGTTACTATCTCAATATCTGGTAGTACAAGTGCTAGAGCTGCGACTTCTGCTGACTCTCAGGGTAGAGCTTCCATCAATATTTCTAATATTTATGCAGACTATTTACCAATGGAGTAAAATTTAAATTAGGGTTAATTGTTTATTTATGTAATAGAAGAAAAACAATCTCTGTTCGATTGTTTCTCTTTTTTTTCTGTTTTATAATAAAGATAGGTGATACCAATGAAAGAGAGAATTATTTTTCATATAGATGTTAATAATGCTTTTTTGTCATGGACTGCAGTTGATTTATTAAGCAAAGGATATCCTATTGATATTCGTACTATTGCATCTGTTATTGGTGGTGATGAAGAAAAAAGAAGAGGAATTGTTACTGCAAAAAGTCCTGTTGCAAAGAAACTAGGGGTTGTTACTGCAGAGCCTTTATTTATGGCTAGAAGAAAATGTCCTGGGCTTAAAGTTTTTTCGGGGGATCATAGTTTATATAAAGAAAAATCTGATCAATTATATCAATATTTTTGTCAATTTACAGATAAGATAGAGAGATATTCTGTAGATGAATGTTTTTTGGATATGACAGGAACTAATTATTTATATTCAGATTATATTTCTTTGGCTTATAAAATAAAAAATGAAATAGTTCAAAAATTTGGGTATACTGTTAATATAGGTATTGGAAATAATAAATTATGTGCAAAAATGGCAAGTGATTTTGAAAAGCCTAATAAGGTACATACTTTATTTCAAAATGAAGTAGAAATCAAGATGTGGCCTTTATCTGTGACTGAACTTTTTATGGTTGGGAAGTCCTCTAGTAAACAATTATTAGAAATGGGAATTCGTACAATTGGAGATTTGGCTAAAATGGATATCAATTTTTTAAAAAGAAGATTTAAAAGTCAAGGCGAAATGATGCATAATTACGCAAATGGTATTGATTATAGTGAGGTTGTGAATGAGTCCTCTAAAAATAAAAGTATTAGTGTTACAGAAACTTTGGAAAAGGATATTGATAGTATTCCAATCCTTAAAAAAGTATTGCTTAGGCAGTCTGATAATGTTGGGAAGCAAGCTAGACGTGAGAAAATATATGCAAAAACGGTGGCTTTAATCTTTAAAACGGGTGATTTTGTCAGTTATAGTCATCAAATGAAATTGATGAATCCGACAAATGTGACAGAGGAAATTTATAAAACAGCCCTTTTGATTTTAAAAAATGGTTGGAGAGGTGAGCCTCTTCGATTAATTGGTATTAGATTAGCCGATTTTACGACTGAAAATCATAAGCAAATATCTTTTTTTGATCAAGAAAAGGATGTACATAGTAACCAGATTCAAGAAGTATTAGATCATATCACAGATAAATATGGTGATGGTGTTATTATACCAGCTAGTTTAAAAGAAAAATAATAGTCTAGAAAGTAGAGGATAGTATGAAAATAGATATGGATATTCAAATATTAAATGATATGGTAAATCGTTCTATTAAAGTGGTTGATGGTTTAACTAGGATGTATAATTATCCGAGTAATATTAGTCATCTCTTATACTTAATTGTTCCTGCATTTATTGTGAAATATGGTATTTCTAATGAACGCTATATTTTAAAAAGCTTTGAACAAATTCCTATTTTAATTCAGGATAAAAATGATCAAATATATCAGGCGTATTATACTTCTGTTCCCAATTTAGAGGGAGGAAAAATTACCACTTATAAAGGCATTGTTTTAAATAACTATGAAAATATTGATTTGATGCAGTTATTAGATAATTTGGTTCATGAATTTAATCATGCAATTAATTCTATTAATAATGAGCTTTTGTATGATGAAAAAGAAATTAAAGTACGTACTGGTCTTTGTTATATAATTTATGATAAAAATACAATGAAACCATTAAGAAAAGAAGAATCTTCTGTTGTTGAAGAAATTATCAATACAAAACAAACAGAACTTATTATCGATATCATTCACAGCTTTTATAATTACGAGTTTACAAACTCAGAAATTAATAATACACTTTATTCTATACATAATTCGATTGATAAAAGTTATCAGTCAAATGCTTATTTATTACAATCATTAGTTTGCAGGAATTTAATGGAAAATAAAACTTTTATTTCTACATTAGAAAATCTTAGATTTAAGGGAAATGTTGAAGAAGTAGATTATTGGTTTGATAATATTACTGGGATAGAAAATAGTTTTCATAGACTTGTTCATATCTTGAATCAAACATTAGAATTACAAATGAAATTAGAAAAGAATAAGGGAATTAGATTTATGATAATTAATAAGATTAGATCATTAAATAGTGAGGCAATGCGTATTGTAGAAGTTTTTAACCGTAATTGCAATTATAGATAGGAAAAAGTGTGACTAATAATCAATTATCTAAACTTATATATGATATTAAGTCAGAAAATCTATCAATAAGTGATTTTGCGATGATAGAATCCTTATTTTTTTCTTATTCTTTAAATTTTATTTATCCAATTCATTTTATTTTGGTTTTGGCAGGAAAACGGTTAAACCGTGTAGAAACAGCGGTTGACATTTATCACAAAGGGAGAGTTAAGATTATTTTATCTGGTGGTGTTTTTAACTCTAATGGTCAAAAGGAATGCGAAAGATACTTTGATTATTGTATTATGCATGGCGTTAAAAAAGAAGATATTATTCTAGAAAATCAATCTACAAATACTTATCAGAATTTACTTTATTCTATAGATTTAATTCAAAAAAGTTGGTTTTCTATTTGCCATATTTTGATTATTTCTAGTGTTCAACATTTACCTAGGGTTTCTTTGACAATAGAAAAAATAAAAAAAGAGATGAATTTTTCTTTCACATATCAATGTTATCCTTCTAAGTCTTCTTTCATAGATAAAAGCAATTGGTATTCCAAGAAAGAAAATAGGAAAGAAATCGTTACTGAGCTTGAAAAAATAGTAAAATATCATTTATTTGATTCATAGAAAATTTTGTCTATTTTTCTCTTTTGTGGTATCATATAAGATGTGATAAAAACATAACGAAAGGGTGGATTCAGATTGAAAAAAAGTTCTTTTATGCAAGGAGCATTTATTGCGACTTTTGGAATCGTTTTTAGTAAGATTTTAGGTATGCTTTATGTGATTCCATTTTATTCTATTATTGGAGAACAGGGCGGAGCTTTATATGGCTATGCTTATTCAATATACGCTATATTTTTAGGAATTAGTCAAGCTGGAATTCCACTCGCTATTAGTAAAATTATCAGTGAGTATAATGTTTTAGGCTATTATGATGCGAGGGATCGTTCCTTTGTTTTAGGTAGGAAAGTTTTATCTTTTTTAGGAATTATTTGTTTTATAATCATGTTTATTTTTGCTGAGCCACTTGCGCATATTATTATTGGTAGTGTTAGTGGTGGTAATACAATACAAGATGTAACGTTTGTTATTAGGGTTATTGCAACAGCGGTATTGGTTGTACCAATCTTAAGTATCTATCGTGGCTTTTTACAAGGACATAAATATATTACACCAACTTCTTATTCTCAAATTATAGAGCAAATTGTTCGTGTACTTATTATTATTTTTGGTAGTTATCTTGCGATGAATGTTTTTCATTTATCTTTAAGAGCAGCAGTTGGTATTGCAGTATTTTCTGCAACCATCGGGGCTTTTTGTTCTTGGATTTACCTATATTTTAAAGCTAGGAAAAATAAGAAACAGTTGTATAAAAGAACTTTGCGTGTAGAAGAACCTAAAATTACAGATAAACAAATTGTCAGAAAAATTTTATTATATGCTTTTCCTTTTATTATGATAGATGTATTTAAATCATTAATTAATTCGGTAGATGTTTTCACTTTAGTTCCTGTTTTAGTAAATGGACTTGGTTATACTGCGATTAAAGCAGAGGCAGTTATGGGAGTTATATCTACTTGGGGATTAAAAATTAACATGATTATTGCATCTATTGCAACAGGTCTTATGGTTAGTTTAATTCCAAATCTAACTTCTAGCTTTGTAAAAAAAGACATGGAAGATGTTAGTCTTAAGATTAATCAAACATTACAGTGGTTATTATTCTTTACTATTCCTATGACATTAGGGCTTAGTATTTTATCTAAACCAGTATGGACGATTTTTTATGGTGTTAGTGATTATGGACCTAGTGTATATCAATATTATGTATTTGTTGCGATTGCGACAACACTCTTTACTGCATCCATTACGATTTTACAGGTTTTAAAAGAATATAAAATGGTTTTCTTTGGTCTTTTACTTGGACTGATTGTAAATGCATCACTTAATGTGCCACTTTTGTATGCATTTAATAAAATGGGACTTCCTGCTTATTATGGTTCTACTACTGCAACTATTTTGGGATATTCTTCTTGTGTAATATTGTCATTATGGTATATCCATAAAAAATATAAAGTAAATTATGAAGATACATTAAAAAAAATAATAAGTATTGTTATGACAACTTTTGTTATGGTAATTGTTCTATTGTTTTTACAAAGAATTTTCCCATATCAATCTACAAGTAGAGTATTTTCAATTTTCTATGTTACTTGTTATTCGATTTTAGGAATTGTTATATACTTTGCAATTGCTTTTCAGTCCAAATTAATCTATGGGATTTTTGGAAGGGAAAATATTAAACAAATTATGAAAAGGTTTAAAAGGTGATTCGATGGAATTTACAACTTTAACTGAAAAAGAATTTAGAGAGTTTTCAGAAAAATTTGAACAAACTTCTTTTATGCAAACAGTAGAACTTGCTCATTTAAAGGAAGATTATTTAGGTAGTAAAACTCATTATGTTGGAGTGCGTGACAAAAAAAAGATAATTGCGGGAGCAATGATTTTGGAAGATGAAACTATTCTACATAAGAAAAAGTTCTACTCTCCAAGAGGTCTTTTAGTTGATTATCATAATTTTGAATTGTTGGAGTTCTTTACAAAAAAATTAAAAGAATATATAAAAGAACGTGGTGGATTTGTTTTAACAATTGATCCTAATGTTGTTTATAGGGTTCGTAGTAGTGATGGTGATATTATTCCATCTAATGGTGCAGATGATGAGGCTATTTGGAATTTACAAAAAATAGGATATCGTCATTATGGATTTAATATTTATCTAGATTCTCTTCAAGCTAGATGGGCATATCGAATGTCTCTTGATGAGGAGTATGAGGTCAAAAAAAGTAAATTTTCTAAGAGTACTAGAAAAAATATCGATTCTTGTATAAAGAAAGGTCTTCTTGTGCGTGAAGGTACGATTGATGATTTAGAAGTTATGACTGAAATATTTGATTTGACTTCTAAAAGAAAGGACTTTTTTTCTCGCAGTTTAAATTATTATAAAAAAATGTATCATCATATGAAAGATTTGATGACAATTTATATTGCTTATCTTGATCCGAATGTTTATTATGACCATACAAAGAATCTATTAGAGGAAGAAACTAAAACAAATCAAGAAATAGAAAAGAAGATGCAAGTTGACAATGTTGGCAATAAATTGTTGAAAAAGAAAGAAACTAGTGATACACTACTTAATAAGTATAGGTTAGAGTTAGAAAAGGCACTTAAGTTTAAGGAAGAACATCCAAATGGTCTTGATGTTGGTTGTTTGTTGTCTTTACGATCAGGAAATGAATATTTGACTCTATCTAGTGGTGTTTTAGAGGAATATAAATGCTTTACACCAAAATATTTGATGTATGAACATCACATTAAAGAAGCTTATAAAGAGGGATTTAAGTATTGTAATTTCTATGGTATTACAGGGGATTTTAATCCTAAGGGAAAATATTATGGAATTTATGAATTTAAAAAAGGGTTTAATGGAAATGTAGTTGAATTAATTGGTCAATTTGATTTACCAGTTACTAAATTTTATTTTCTATATCAATTCTTGAGAAAAATCCGAGACAAAATAAAAAAGTAGGTGAGTACAATGAAAGATGGTTATCGATTTGAGTATATGGATGAAAATAAGTTTCGTGTAAGAGAACGTTCTGTTCGTAAATATAATATGTTAGCTTACAAAAAACTTACTTTTGAATATTATCCACAATTAAAAGAAGGTAATTTTTTAGGGAAAATGGTGAAGGAAAATGAAGATCATTCTTTAATGTATGAATTGATGCTTCCAACTGATGAAATGTTTCAAAAGGTACATGGTGTTATGAAACTTCATTATACTGTTTATCCAGATAAGAAAATTATTTTACTTACAAATATTACACCAGATGGTATTTTAGATGAAGGACATCGTTCTGAATTAACTGCTTATAAGGGTGTTATGATTTCTAAGAGTAATCCTAAGAAAGATATGTTTAAGGTAAATCTTTTAAATATGATGAACAAGGGAATTGGTAATAGCTACATTTTTATGGGAATTGTATCTGTTCTACTTATTCTTGGGCTTATTTTTGTATATTTTTTGGTTAAATAAATTAGGTAAGGTCTTACGTTTATTGTAGGACCTTTTCTTTTGTTAATTGACAGATTATTTTGTTGAGATTTATTTGTTTTTCTTTTTTTCATGATAGAATCAAAGTATAGAAAGTAGGATAGAATATGAAAAAGTTAAATTTTGTTTTAGTTCTAATATTTTTATTTATTTGTATATTTTTTGTTGATATTAATCCAGTTTTAGCCTTGAAAATTAGTGGCTCTTTAACAGAGGGTTCTTTGACTTTACCGAGATTGGATGAATCTGATTTGGGTACTTTAGACAAGGAACAAGCAACAATTACTATTTCAGGTATTAACACTGGTGACAAGTTATCAGCATATAAAATATTAGATGTTTATAAAAATAGTATTACAAATGAAATAAATTATAGATATACAGATTCTTTTTATGATTTTTTGAAAAATAATGGGGTCCATATAAAGATGCTGAGGGAAACATAATAATTGATTATAGTAGTCTTACAGAAGAAAAATATAAAGAATTAATAAGTGGTGATATTACTAATGGATCTACTCAGACTTCTAGTACCTTAGATAAATTAATGAGTTTATATGCTAATTATGTTATAAAGAATAATATTTCCGGAGTTTCTCTATCTAATAGTGGAACTACTGCAAGTTTAACGACGACTACAGGATCTTATCTTATTTTACCAACGGAGACAAATCGTCTTTATGCTGTTATGGTGGCTAATTTAGACTATGAAGAACAAAATGGAGAATGGGCAAAACAGAATGAATCTATTGTAGCTAAAGTAAGTGATCCATCAGTAGATGCTTCAATCGGAAAAATTGGTCAAGATAAAGCATCTTTTAGTATAGGAGAGGAATATACTTATTTTATAGAAGCTACAGTTCCTCCATATCCAACAAATTCTCAAAATTATATTTTTCATATTGGAACTATTTTAGGTGATGGAATTTCATATGTTGGACTAGATACGCTTACTATAAAAGATGGAGATAAAGTTCTAAATGTTATTGTAGAAAATGGAACTATAGATGGAGTAGAATATGTTGCTCGTATTGCCGATGGAGATAATACTGTAGGTTCTATTAGTAATAAATTTAATGAAAGAGAAGCTTATGTCTTTAGTTTTGATAGACGATTATTAGCTTTTGATAATCTTACTATTTCTTTTAAATCTAAATTAAATAATCAGTCAATGGCATGTCGTGGTACCATTCTAAATAAAGATATCACTTCTAACGACTTTGTATTGGGGAGTAATGATATGCTAGCTATTTTAGGTTATAGTCATGCCTATATGAATTATACTGATAATTATCTTGAAAATCTTGATATTTCTGCTTTGATTTCTTATAAATTAACGTATGCTTTTACTTATAAAGTTCAAATGGATAAACATGTATTGGGTGATTCAACTAAAAAATTAGGTGGTGCTGTATTTGAAATTTATAGTGATTTAGCTTTAACTAAAAAAGTAGGTAGTGTTACAACTGATATAGATGGATTTGCAGAGTTTTATGGTCTTAAGGAAGGAAAATATTATTTAAAGGAAGTAACGGCTCCTACTGGATATTCTTTATTAAAACTTCCAATAGAAATAGAAATTAAATATGATGAATCTCTGGTAGATAGTGAAACAGGGGAATATTGTGGACCAATTGCGGATATTTCTAATACAAAAATCTCAGCTTTACCGATTACTGGTGGAATTGGTACATTAATTTTCATTTCGGTAGGTATTTTATTGATAACTAGTGCTATTTTGGGAACTATGTACTATCGTAAGAAAAAGACTATTTAGAAGATTATGTATTTTATTTATCTTAATAGATAAGATTTTAATAATAGTGGTTTGGAATAATTAATAAATTTATATAAAACTAATCGAAATTCTAATGAATATTCATGATATATTTATCTGGTATTAAGACTATTATAGGTGAGAATGGATGTAATAATGAAAAAATAGTGTTCATTATGTATTATTTCTGTTTAAGAAGATAAATGTTTGGAGAAGATTATAATAATTATAAATAAATAAATAAATAAATCAAGGACAAAGCAAGTTAGAAAACTAATCCTTGATTTATTTTTTAATTTTCCCCTACTAAAGTTTAGGAGTATTTCTCGTTTGAAGAAAAACGGGAAGTTAAATAAATAATTTACACCAGTACAACTCTAAAGTTTATGCATAAGTCAAGAAAAAGTGGACAATTTTTGATAAATAGAGAGGGGGGTTAGTCTTCTTTATTGTAAAAAATCTTTTTAAACCCCATTGGTGTAAGAT
>CATLHA010000052.1 GCA_949948745.1 uncultured Caryophanales bacterium | reverse complement strand
AATATCTTACACCAATAGAATTTAAAAAGATTTTTTATAATAAGGAAGACTAACCCCTCTCTATTTATCAAAATTGTCCACTTTTTCTTGACTTATGCAAAATAAAAAAACTAGATGCATCTATAACTAAAATAGACTACTTCTAGTTTCAAAGTATTAAATTTTATCTTGGCAATAGTATTCCCATATAAATCATAAATAAAGTAAATAAAATTGTTACAATCCAACCATTAATTTTTTCAAATTGTGTACTCTTATACTTAATTCCTAAAGCGACTGTAATAAGTGTCCCTCCAATAAGACCACCTATATGTCCAAAATAATCAATTCCAGGTATCATAAATCCTGCAATTAAATTTAAAATTAACAATGGTATAATTTGACTCTTCATAGCATTTCCTAAATAAACACGATAATGATATCCAAAATATAATAAACTACCTAAAAGACCAAATATCGCACCACTTGCTCCTACACTTGCATATTCACCAAAAGTGATAGAAGTTAAACTTCCAATAATTCCAGCAAACAAATAAATTATCAAATACTTTTTCTTTCCTAAAAAACTTTCTAATTGACTACCAATAATATATAAAGAATAACAATTAATCAAAAGATGTGCAAAATTTCCATGTAAAAATACTCCTGTAACCAATCGATAATATTCTTGATAATCTCTAATAAATGGTCCATATATACAATACTTATTTAATAATTCCTCATAGATACCCAAAATATTACCACCAAAGAAAATTAATAAATTAAGCACAATTAAAATGGTAGTAATCACTGGTTTCTTCTTTTTAAAAACTTCTTCCATTTTTTCAGCTTCCGTTTTATTTTTCGAATTAATATCATTTGTTATCTTAATAAAAAGTTGCAATCCCTTTTCTGTAAATTTTAATTTATCTTTAATATCTGGAAACACATGATCTATAAAACTATAATTTTTAATATCTTGTTCATCATATAAATACATGCAATCCATACTTTTAATATTATCTAAATGCGCATTATCTCCTAAATCAATATAAATAGATAAAACATTCATTTTAAAAGAAAAAGTTTTTTTCTTAATCTTACGAACAATTCTAGAAGTTTTAAAAGAATCAAAATTTAATTGTTCATCATTATGAATGTGATTAGAAACAATGCGAATAATCTTATATTGATCATCCATATTCTCAAGCCAAATTTCATTATCTACACCTTGCAAAAGAATTGGGTTATAATTTCTCTCTGTAATGAAATAGTGAAGAAGTTTCATTATAATTCTGTCTTTCCTACCTAAAGTTTCTTCCACCAATATTTCCTCCTTTCGATACTAAAATGTATTATACCTTATTTTCTTTTTCTAGTCTATCTAATTCCTCTAAATATTCTTGAAATTCTTTTGGAAGTTCTACTTCAATACTAATTTTTTCATTTGTTCTTGGATGAAAAAATTCTATTTTTTTAGAATGAAGAAATTGACCAAACTCTGTTGTTTGTTTTCTTCTTCCATATACTGGATCATTATAAACTGGATATCCAATATATTGCATATGAACACGTATTTGATGCGTTCTACCAGTATCAAGTTCACACTCAATTAATGTTTGATTAGAATGAGGAAAACGTCTTAAAACTTTAAAATGAGTAATTGCATTTTTAGCATTGATATCCGTTACTTTCATCTTTTGTCTATTATCTGTATCTCTTCCAATAGGAGCATCAATCGTTCCTGTTTCATGAGGAATAATTCCGTCTACTAAAGCATAATAAATACGAGAAATTTTCTTTTCTTTAATCATATCACTTAATTTTTCATGAATTATATCATCCTTCGCAACTACCAATACTCCACTCGTATCTTTATCAATTCTATGAACAATACCAGGTCTAAAACTTTCTCCACCTTTCGCACTGCCTCTACCAATTAAAGCATTTACCAACGTTCCTGAATAATTTCCAGGAGCAGGATGAACAACCATACCGCTTTTTTTATTTACTACTAATAAATCTTCATCTTCATAACGAATATCTAAAGGAATCTCCTCCCCTTCAATATGAATATCAAAAGAAAAATCATCATTTACTTCAATTTTATCAGTATCTTTTACTAAGTAACTAGCATTCACCTTTTTATCATTTACTAGTACTTCTCCATCTTTAATTAATTTTTGTATTTTACTACGACTCATATCTAATTTTTCACTTAGATATTGATCTAATCTTATATTACTCTCATCAACCTCTACTATGCTCATTTTTAAATCCTCCAAATTCTTTCATAATAATAAGTACCATACCAAGTACAATAAATATATCCGCCAAATTAAATATTGGATAATAATAACTACCAAATTGGAATCCTATATAATCTATCACACCAGATACTAAAACACGATCTATTAAATTTCCTAATACTCCACCCATAAGAAAACCATAAGAAATAATCTCAATCAAAGAAAATTCTTTTATTTTTAAGATATAACGATTCATAAATATTAAAAATACAAAACTAATAATAATTAAAAGATATGGAATAGAATGGAATAAACTCCATGCACCACCTGTATTTTTAACATAAGTCAAATAAAAGAAATTAGGAATAACAGAAATCACTTCAGATAAAACAATATTTTGAACAACAAAATATTTGACCATCTGATCTATCAAAAGAATTCCAAAAGTTAAATAATAAATATATTTTTTCATATTTGCATCACACCTAACAGTATAGCATACTTAAACGAAAGAAAAAAGATAAACTGCGATGAACAATCTATCTACTAGAAATATATTATACAATTTAAAATTTAATATCAAAGAAAATTATTTTTCTATAAATTCTCTCTAATTTACCATAGTACTTTCTTTTTTTCGAAAAAAGAAATAGATAAATAGAAAGGAAAGAATGGAAAGAATAGAAATAATCTTACTAATTCTTACTATGTGAGTACCATTATATTCTAAATGATAAACCCCACTATTAGAAATTCTAACTTCTAATAAACCATACGGACTCATAGAAGCTTCCTGCTTTTGTCCTTTAGAATCTATCAAATAATATCCAGGATAATAAATTCTAGGAAGTTCTAAAACTGATGCATTTTCACTTTTTATTTCAAAGGTAAGATTAGGAATTTCATTTTCAATAATTTTATAACTTCCTTCTCCTACTACAAAAGAGATAGTTTGTTTCTTTTTCTTAATATAATCTTTATTCTGTTTTGCAACTATTGGTAAATATTCTTTTTGCCATCCCATTCCTCCATTCCACCAAACATTATCTATATCAATTACTTCCTCACATGGAATATCTATCGCTATATAAGAAGAAAGAAGAAGACATAAAATTAAAAATATAGATAATTTTTTATTCTTTAGTTTAAGTAAACAAATAGGTGCAAATAAACTGATAACTAATCCAACAAAAATTTGCATTCTCCAAGGAAATTGAATCATCTGAAAAAAATGTGGAACAAATTTCCAAGGAAATAATTTTGTAGATAAAAGAAAAGAAACAAAAAGAACCACAAGAAAATTTTTAGAATATTTCATAGAAATTTCTTTTCTTTTAGTAAATGTAAAGAAAAGAAGTAATAAAACAACAACTGGAAAATAATGTTTAATTCCTGATTGTAATGATGGAATAATATTAAAATATTCAAATGGATACAAAGCAGTTTTACTAATTCTTTTTGTCATTTCACCAGGTTCAAAAACAACATAATTTCCTACAGTATGATTTTGTATAACATTCACTAAAAACATAGAGGTAATTCCAAGTACAAGAAGAGTTGCAAAAATAAAAGGAATCATAACTTCTTTTTTTAATACTTTCTTTCCAGAACATAATAAAAATATTAAAAGTAACACCGTAAAATAAAGCATCAATGTTAAATGAGAATAAATCCCACCCACATAACCTACAACAAATAATAAATAGAACTTAGCCTTATTTCCCCTTAGTAATTCTAAAACACCAGAAAATATCATAGGTAAAAATATAAAAATAAAACACTCAGCCAAAGAATCCCTCACATAAATATCTGAAATATGATATGGAAAAGACATATAAATAATCGCAGAAAAAAAAGCTATTTTTTTATTATTAGATAATCGATAAGATAAAAAATACATGGATATCCCAGAAAGAAAAAGAACAAGAAAGTGAACAAACTGAATACTAGTAAGTACACCAATATGAAAATTAGATAAAAAATAAGCAATATAGGCAGTAATAGTATGCGCTAGTGGTGGATAGAATAATCTTGTTCCATATCCTAAACCATACCCTATTTTTCCTAAAATAGGACTTGTTGGTATATTTCCCATCCTAATTTGATCCATAATAGATAAAATATTTGCAATATGAAATTTTGTATCATGTCCTGCATAATAAGGTCTTAAAAAAAGCGGTAGTAATATTAAGAATGCAACAACAAATAATAGTATTAAATAAAATGAGTGTTTGTTTTTTAATTTCATCCTTTTTCACCCCAATCAACATAGATAATAACTCCAAAATAAAATATTGTATAGAACTTTATTGTTGCAATTACGCTATTTACAGTTTCTTTTACATAGAAAAAAGTACTTTTTTTCAAGTACTTCTTATAAAATAGTTTAATTTTTACTAATTATGACATTTAACCTTTGGATTTTTCATACTTTGATATTTTCTAGTATAATCTAACAATCGTTGAAACTCAGCACCTGATCGTTGAAACTCAGCAGCCTCATATCTAGAACCCAAACTTTCACACTCTAGTTTTTTCTCCAAACAAAATTCTAAATCTTCTTGTAAACCTCCTACTAGTTCATCTATACTAGAAAGTTCAAATTCAGATAATATACGATTTAAGTGTGTAATAACATTAGATTCAACTAAAAACATTTGTTCATCATCCGTTGCTCTCACTGGTTGCTCAACCATAACTCCATCACTAACCATAAGTAAACGACCATAAAAATTAGCAGATTTTTTATAATACGAATTTAAATATTCTAAAAGCTCTAGATGTCTTTCATGTAAATAATTAGAAAATTCTAAAATTTCTTGATTTTCCATAATAGTCCTCCTTCATAATGCTCAATATAATAGCATAAATATGAAGAAAAAGCAATTTTTTTGACTCTTTTTACTTATTGAATGAAGTCTTTTCACTTTGTTCCTTTAAATTTTGATATTCTTCTAAGAAATCTATTTCTCTTTGTAAAAAAACTTGTGCATCATTTGTCGTTTCTCTTTGCATATCTTCTTTGATAGAATTTCTTAATTCATCAATACTAGAAATACTAGGAATTCTTTTCCTTAATCGACAGATTGTTCCACTTTCATCGAGAAGAACCCATTGATGTGGAGTTGTATGTATATAGGAATTCATATGTCTCTCTTCCATTTGAAGAATAGCTTCATAATACGGTTTTAATTCCTTATCCACTTGATTATCACGATCTGATAAATAACTTAAAAATTCAAAAAGTTCTTGATTTTCCATTTTATTCTCCTCCTATAAATCTACTAAAAGTATAACATAAGGAAAAAGAAAAAGCACTTAAATATTTAAATGCTTTTTAAACCATTACTTAATTTCACAAGTATATTTTTGATCTTCAAATGTTTTCTTAACATCTTCAATACTATCTTTAGAAGCTGAAATACCATCTAAACTAAAGTTCTTTAAATCTTCATCTTTAGCTTTTGTAACATCAACATCAACTGATACTGTATAAGTATATTTTTTTGCATCTTCTTTTGTAGAAACAACAATACCATCAGCATCTAATCCTTCAAATTGTTGTTTTAGAATTGAAGAAAAAGTTGACCAATTTTCTTTAATTGCCTCATCTTCAGCCTTACTATCAACAGACATCTTTAAACTAGTAACTTTTTTACCATTAAATACAGCCTCAATCTTTTGTTCCATAGCAAGTCCGCTTTCATTTTGCTTCATACTACATACTAAAGTTTTTTCAGCACTACCGCAACCTGTAACTAAAGTAACAGCAAATAATCCTACTAAAAACATTCCTAACTTTTTCATTTCACTCTCACTCCTTTCCACTATTATTGTAATCAAACTACAAAAAAATTTCAAGTCCAATTATTACCATAGTAAAATTTATAAGTCTTTTAATAGATTTTTTCCTTTTTATTTTTCAGATTGTAATAATTCCAACTTATCTTTTTCTTCTTGTAATTTTTTTCGATCCATCTCAACAATATTAGCAGGTGCCTTATTTACATAGTTCTCATTAGATAAAAGTTTTTCTCTTCTTTCAATAGATAATTCTAATTTCTTAATTTCCTCTTCTTTTTTAGATGCATCTTCCTTTTGTCCTTCATAATAGAAAGTAATATCAATAATTTTAGATTGATAATTTTTAGAATTTAAATTTTCTACTGGATTAGAAACTAACTTTTCTTCATTTATTTTTAATTGAGATTTATAAATAGAGGAAATTTCTTCACTTTCCATTTCCTTAATTTTAATATATGCATCTTTTGTAATATTATTATTAGCTTTTAAATTACGAATGCTTACAATATCTTGAATTATTTTATCGACTAGTTCCTTCTGCTCTTTAAAAATTCTGTTTTCATGGAAAACTGGATAATTACTAATCATGATAGATTCACTATCTCTTACTGGAAGCATTCCATAAATTTCTTCTGTAACATATGGCATGAATGGATGAAGCATTTTTAAAATATCCGTTAATACAGTAATTAAAACACTCTTCGTTGTATTATCCATAGTTGCTTTAGAAAGTTCAATATACCAATCGCAATAATCTTCCCAAATGAAACTATATAACTCGTTTCCTACATTATGAAATTCATATTTTTCCATATTATTTCTAACACTCTTAACAGTTTCATTTAATTTATCTAAAATCCATCGGTCATGAATTTTTAGATTTTCTAACGTATAGTCTTCTTCTTTAAAATCTTCTAAATTCATAAGAACAAAGCGAGAAGCATTCCATAGTTTGTTAATAAAGTTCCATGTAGATTTAACTTTTTCTTCATCATATCTTAAATCCATTCCCGGCGCTGAATTGGTTGTTAAGAAGAAACGAAGTGTATCTGCTCCATATTCCTCAATTACATCCATAGGATCTATTCCATTACCTAAAGATTTAGACATTTTTCTACCTTGTTTATCACGAATTAATCCATGAATTAGACAATCTTTAAATGGTCTTTTACCTGTAAAATGAAGTCCTTGGAATGTCATTCTATTTACCCAAAAAGGAATAATATCATATCCTGTAACTAAACAATTATTTGGATAATATCTTTCTAAATCTTCTGTACTATCAGGAAAACCTAACGTACTAAATGGCCATAAAGCAGAACTAAACCAAGTATCAAGTACATCATTATCTTGTACCCATCCTTCTTCCTTTGGTTCTTCCATTCCTACATAAACTTGATCATCTTTGTACCAAGCAGGAATTCTATGACCCCACCAAAGTTGACGAGAAATACACCAATCGTAAGTGATTTCCATCCAGTGATTCATTACTTTTTCAAAACGTTCAGGAACAAAATTAACTTTATGTTCTTTATCTTTTTGATTTTCTAACACCCTATCTGCTAGAGGTCTCATTTTTACAAACCATTGTTTTGATAAATAAGGTTCTACTACGCAATCAGTTCTTTCACTATGACCAACGCTATGTGTCATTGGTTCTATTTTAATTAATAAATCTTGTTCTTTTAAATCTTTTAAAAGAGCTTCTCTACATTCTTCACGAGTCATTCCTTTATAAATACCAGCATTCTCATTCATAGTAGCATCTGGATTCATAACGACAACTCTCTCTAAATTATGTCTATTTCCAACTTCAAAGTCATTAGGATCATGGGCTGGAGTAATCTTAACAACACCTGTTCCAAACTCTGGATCTGCATGAATATCTCCTACAATAGGAATTAATTTATTTACAATTGGAAGAATAACATTTTTACCAATCAAATCTTTATATCGATCATCCTTAGGATTAACTGCTACAGCAGTATCTCCAAATAAAGTTTCAGGACGAGTAGTCGCAACTTCTAAATAGTCATTTGTTCCTTCAATAAAATATTTCAAATGATAAAAAGCACCTTCTACTTCTTTATAAATAACTTCTTCATTACTTAAAGCAGTCATAGCCTCTGGATCCCAGTTAATAATTCTTTCTCCACGATAAATTAATCCTTCATTATATAAATCAACAAATACCTTTCTTACAGCCTTAGATAACCCTTCATCAAGAGTGAATCTTTCTTTTGAATAATCTAGGGAAAGTCCAAGTTTTGCCCATTGATTACGAATATTTTCTGAATATTCTCTTTTCCAATCCCAAGCAACTTTTAACCATTCTTCACGATCCATTTCACGAGGTTTAATTCCTTGTTCTTTTAATTTTTTATCAACTTTAGCTTGTGTTGCGATACCAGCATGATCCATTCCTGGAAGCCATAATGTATCATACCCATCCATTCTTTTATAACGAATAATAATATCTTGTAAAGTTGTATCCCATGCATGTCCTAAGTGAAGTTTTCCAGTTACATTTGGAGGTGGAATTACAATACAGTATGGTTCCTTACTTTTATCTTTTCCTGCTTTAAAATATTCTTTACTTTTCCACATTTCATATTTGTTTTCTTCAACTAATTTGTGGTCATATTTCTTCTCTAACATAAATATTCCTTCTTTCTTTTTTATTTTCTTTCTAATGCATATTCTACGATACTATCAATATGAGCTTGTGTTGTATCAAAAATAGGAATATCCAAATCACTCTGTTTAATCAACATTTCTATTTCTGTACAACCTAAAATAACGCCATCAATAGAATACTTATTCTTAATTTTATTTATTACATCAATATAATATTTTTTAGAGGAATCCTTAATTTCACCCTTACATAATTCATGAAAAATAATACGATCAATTTCTTCAATATCTTTTTGTTCATCTGGAACAACAACAGAAAGGTCATTTTTTTCTAAACGAGATTTTAAGAAATCCTCTGTCATTGTATATTTTGTTCCTAAAAGTAATACATTAGTAGCATTTTTTTCATGACACTTTTCTGCTACACAATCTGCAATATGAATTAATGGAATCTTAACAGAAGACTCTATCACACTAGCTACTTTATGAATTGTATTTGTCGCAATTACAATATAATCACAACCAACACTTTCCAGTTTTTTAGAAATATCAGATAAAATATTTCCAATCTTATCCCATTCTCCCTCTAACATCAATTCTCTTATCTCACTAAAATCAACGTTATAAATAAACATTTTACATGAAGTAAGTCCACCACAGATTTCATTTACTTGACGATTAATTCTTTCATAATAATGTACTGTAGACTCATAACTCATTCCACCTAAAATACCAATAGTCTTCATAACTAATCACCCTCCTTCATAACACCTTGATTAATTCTATCAAAACAGATTTCTTTTATCTTTCTCCACAATTTCTCACTATTTGGTGCAACATCAATCATACTTAAATACAAATCAAAGTTATCTGTTTCAACCAAGATATCATAGCTTTCTTCAAAATTAATATCAAAAATAAAGGATAAATGAATAAGAGTAGCATCTGTTTTTGATTTTACTAAATCCTTACTTCCACATCTATAGTTTTTAAATTCTTCCAATAGTTCTTTATTCACTTCATCTGCATCAAATTTATCATCCAAATGAATTGCACATTGTTTATAAATATCTACCTTATCCATATCACGAATCATTTTTGTAAATAATAATTCTTCATCACTAAGTTTTGGAACACGAAACTTATTATGATAACGAATTGCCTTTTCAATAATGGAATCATATCGATCATCTTCTATAAAATCACGAATATGGCCATCTTTAAATAAATAATTACAACTCTCATCTGCATGATCTACATTTTTATCAGAAAATGATCCAAATTTTTTAAATTGTTCAAATCTTCCTATATCATGAAGTAATCCTATAATTTTTGCAAGTTCCATTTGTTCTTTTGTTAATTCCAATCGAAATGCAAGTTCCACCATTAAATCAGAAACCGTATAACTATGATGATACTTTAACGCTATCATTTCACTTTTTAAGTCATAGGCACTTGTATATTCATCAAATACCTTTCTACACTTTTCAAAATCCATAAAAAAACTCCTCCTTACTTATAAAAAGTTAAGGACGAGTTTACCCGCGGTACCACCTTAGTTCATTCTAATTAGAATACACTTCATTTAGGTTAACGGACCCATAACCGAAATTTCTTACTACTATTTCAGAAATTTAACTCCATCGCTACAAATAAGAACTTTTCTATCTATTTCCACCAAACATAGACTCTCTTTAAGAAAAGATATCTCACTCCTCGACTTCTTCGCCTTTTTAGTAGATTATATAACAAATAGAAAGAATTTGTAAAGAGTTTTTTTAGGAAAAAGAGCTAGGCATTTCTTCTATAATTTTAATTTTCTTCAACAATATCAATTTCACTTATTTCGATGTAATAAGATGTATCTGTTCCTGACCAAAATGAAATATATTTACAATTTTCTAGTATTGTTAACACTTCATCAATTATCGTATTACTTTTATACTGTGGACCAGAAAGTATATTTAATACCTCATCATCAAAATAGATAGCAGACCACATCGTATATTGTGATGATGTAGAAACATTTCCCACAATATAAACCTTTTTTCCTATGAGACTTGAATCTACCTCTATTAATTTATTATCATTGTTATTACGATAAGATGTTTCTATATTTCCATCATATGCTTCTTCTCCTACTGCATTTGCTAATGTCTCTACTCCTTCTGTTAATATACTCCATCCTCTAAAATTATATCCATTACATTTTAAATCATTAGATAATTCTACTACCTCTTTTACTTGTCTAACTTCATTACTTGGAAGATTTTCTACTTCACATCCATTTGGTTTATTTTCTTCATAAATTACTTGATAGTTCGTTGATAGATTAATTATATCTGTATTACTAATTATTTCTTCCTCACTTTCTATTCTATAACTAATATTTGTTTCTTTACTTGTTGTAACCATCTTAATTTCATTATCTAAGTTTTCCTTTAAGATTAATTCAAATACTAGATTACTACTTCTTCCTGTATGAAATTCTTCCAAGTCCCATATAAGACTATCTTTTTCCATTCTTACTATTCCATTACTAGTTTTTACATTAGTAATAGAATTACTATCAAAATATTCTGTATTGATTAT
>CATLHA010000051.1 GCA_949948745.1 uncultured Caryophanales bacterium | reverse complement strand
ATCTTACACCAATGGGGTTTAAAAAGATTTTTTACAATAAAGAAGACTAACCCCCCTCTCTATTTATCAAAAATTGTCCACTTTTTCTTGACTTATGCAAGGTTATAAATTATAAATTATAAAACCTACTTTTCAATAAATATTTTTCTAGTTACAAAGTTCCATACCATGACAATCGCAGTTGCGACTAATTTTGTTAACATATAATAGATATGTAAAATATCTGAACCTAAATACATCACTACTTGATTGATACCAAGTCCAATTGTACTTAACACTACAAAGATAACAATATCTTTTAATGTTTGTTTTTTTGTTACATCAAATACCCAATAAATACTTAAAATATAGTTAAATATTAAGGATACTATAAATGAAATTACAGAAGAAGTTAAATAATAAATCCCAGCAAATTCAGTTAGTATATAAAGTACTGTGTAATCAATTAAGAAAGCTCCCCCACCTACTACACCAAATTTTAAAATTTGTTTTACTAATTTTTCATGACTTTTTAAAAATTCTTTCACTTGTTATGCTCCATTTCATTCATTAGAAGTTCATATAATTGTCTATGCTTCTTTACGATAACTTCTAAAATAATTCCTGTAATCCATAATAATAAAGCAATAAGTAAGGAAATTCCTGATACGATTAAACTTGGGAATCTTGGTACTAATCCTGTATCAAAATATTCTAAGAATACTGGGACTCCTAAAATTAAAGAGATAAGTAAAAAGATACTTGCAAATAGTCCAAAGAAAATTCCTGGTTTATATTCTTTAAATAGTGTTGCGATTGTTTTTAATACTTTAAATCCATCTTTATATGTATTTAATTTTGATACACTTCCTGCTGGTCTATCACGATATGTTACTGGGATTTCTACTAGTTTATAATTTTTATCTACTGCATGGATTGTCATTTCAGTTTCAATCTCAAATCCTTTAGATAATACTGGGAATCCCTTTACAAAGTCATAACTGAATGCACGATATCCTGTCATAATGTCTTTTACGTTATTATGAAATAGTTTATTAATTGACCATCTTACAATTTTATTTCCAAAATTATGAAACGGTCTTTTATTTTCTGTAAAATAGGTACTAGATAGTCTATCTCCAATCACCATATCTGCTTTACCACTTAATACATAGTCACACATTTCTTTTGCATTCTCTGCAGGATATGTATCATCCCCATCTATCATTAGATAACAATCCGCATCAATTTCACGAAACATAGTACGAATTACATTTCCTTTTCCTTGACGATATTCATAACGAACGATTGCTCCTGCTTTTCTTGCGATTTCATCTGTCTTATCTTTTGAGTTGTTATCATATACATAAATATCTGCATCAGGTAAAGCTTTTTTATAATCTTTTACTACTTTTTCTATTGTTAAACTTTCGTTATAGCAAGGTATCAATACTGCTATTTTTTTATTTTTCTCTTTCATAATTCTTATTCTCCTTTTTTAATATGTATTGGAATACTAGTAACAAGAATGGCATCATAAAGATATAAGGCATCGCATATCTAAAATAACAATTGACTGGAGATGCAACACATATTAGTAATGTTACTAATGATGGAACCAAAATTGGTAATAGTATTTTTTTCTTTTTTCTAATTGTTTCATATACTAAGAAGAATAAAACCCAAGTATTAAACCCAATATTACTAATAAATCCTAATACAGGAATGTATGGAAATACTACTCCATAATCTGATAGAACAGTACGCAAAGGTGAAAGTTTGTTGTAGTGATAATCTACCAAATCATTTTGTGTAATACGATCATCAAATTTATAATAAACATACCATCTTGTTGAGTTTGGATAGAAGTATCCATATACATTATTCATTGTTGCTTGGATATAGGTATCTGGATGTTTTAATAGTCCATTTAGCCAAACTTTAAAATAGTCCTGCAAATCTTTTTTTGTTGTATTTTTATTAAATTCATTTTTTACAGGATCTGCAATCGTTGGTTTATATCTATCTTTTAAATCCTCATATCCTAATATTTTATCAATTATTTTTTTCTCTTCTTTTGTAATATCTTCTTCGTGTTCTTTTACATATCTTGCTGTTTGTTGGAATGGAAGTGATAATATTTCACGAACGCTTCCTTCACTAATTCCAGCCATCGGAATTAGTATTTTGTTAAATCCTAAGTAAAGTGCTAAGAAAGATACTAAGATTACTCCTAATTTTGTCCTATCTAAAGATTTAATAAAGAAAAGAATTGGGAAAGATAATATGATGACATAAACTCCATTATTTCTAAATAAAGCTAACATTAGAAGTAAAAATATTGTTTCAAATGTTGTCCACCAATTAATTTTTTTATTCTTTTGGAATAAAAACAAATCCAATAAGAATATTGTATATAAAATAACAAAGCAAGTGTAGAAAGTATCTTTTACTCCTGACATCGCATATAGTGGGAACATTGGTACTAATGCATATATCCCAAGTAAAATTAGTCTTACCACATTAGGCATTTTTAATTTTTTTGTGTAATAAACAGTATAAGATAATGTAAGTGCTAAAACTACTGTTTGAAACATAGAGTAAAAGAATAATCCTAAATTATCACTCCCTAGTAGTCTTCCTAATTGAATTCCACCACCAAGTAGTAACGTATGTATTACTGGATGGTGTGTCGTCATGTTGACTGCTTCATTTCTTGGAATAACCCAATCAATATACTTTGTATGTTCATTAAAATACATTTTTATTTGAAAAGATGGATCAGGGGATAAAATAATTGGATAAAAAGCTATCATATAGATTAACCAGAATGCAATTAAAACGATAAAACTAGTTCTAATTGGATGTTCCTCTAAAGCATGTAGAAATTTCCTAAATAATGTCTTTTTCTTTCCCTTTATAGATGAAAATTCTAATTTACTAAACCATTCTTCTAAAATTTTTAATCCAGTTTGAATTAAGAAAAAATATCCAAAATAGGAGAAAACAGAAAGTATAAACATTTCGATATTTCCAAATATTAAGTTCCATGAATTTATTTTCAAATAACTGTATCCAAATACCATGAAAAAAGAAAGAATAAGAGAAAAAATTATGTTTCCTTTATCTTTTTTTAGACTATTTTTTTCATACAAATAATAGAATAAAAATACCAAAATGCATACTGGTAATAATTCTATTTGAAAAATATTAGTGTTTGTTACTTGATTTTTATAAATACCTACTATATTTAATGTCAAAGCTAATGTTGTTACTAAGGCTTTTGTTAAACTCTTTATATGTTTATTTATTTTCATTACATTCACCACTTGTTCCAATTGCTGTTTCTATTACTCTAAATTTTTTTGTAAATCTTTTAAAGTGTTTAAAAAGTCAGTTGTTCTTTGAAGCTCTTCTTCTATATCTCTTTCACTCTTTTCTGGCTTTACCTTTTTTGTTTCAGGCTGTATTCCATAAACAGGAGATATAATTGGACTACTTCTAAACTCATTTATTTTATTTTCATGATATAAATCTTTTAAATTTACATTTTCCTCTACTACTTGTTTTATTTCTTCTTTTTCTACTTTTATTTTTTCATGTTCCATTTCTATAATTTGCTTATTTTCTTCTTTTTGTTCCAATTCATATAATTCTTTTAAATTAATTGGAATTTCGTCATCATTTAAATATTGTATTTTTTCGTTAGAATCATAAAGCTCATTATATTTCTCATTTAATTCTTCTAAACTGATAATTGCATTTTGCTCTTGCTCTTCTTCAAATTTTTGATATTTATCTAATTCTTTTTCTTCCTGTACCGCTTTTTCTAATGCCTTTGTTATTTCTTCTACTTCTATTTGTGCTTGTGTTTTGGATAGTTCCTCTTCTTTTTGCTCTTCTATTGTTTCAAAAGAAGTTTCTTCTTCAATTACTGAAGTTTCTATAATATTTTCTAATCTTTCTTCAGGAAATGGTTCTAATATTTCTATTTCTTCTTTTTTGGATTCTATGTTCTCTTTTTTTATTTCAGAAGAAATGATTGGTTTTGCCTCTTCTTTTATTTCTTGATTGAAACTTTCTTTTTTCTTTTCTTCTGTTCGTATTTCTTTTAGTCTTTTTTGAAGATGCTTACTATGAAATAAGGAATCCTTCTTTTTACTATTTATTTTATCTACAATTAACATTACTATAATAAAAGTAATGACAATAGCGATTAATCCATATACAATAAGTAACTCATTACTAATATTTTTAGTAATACTTGCCAAGAATAATTCCATTTTTCACTTCACCTCATGTCAATATATCTAACAACGCTCATAATAAATAATGGTGCTGTCTCTGTTCTTAGAACACTACTACCTAAAGAGACTGTTTCAAATCCGCCCTTTATCAATTGTTCTTCTTCTTGTTCTGTAAAACCTCCCTCAGGTCCTACTACTACTATCATTTTAGCACCTTCTATACTATTTGATAATAGATTTTTAATATTTTTAGTATTTTCTCTAACTGTACATAACAATTTGACATCATATCCTGTTATTTTAGAAAGTTCTGAAATCGTGACTAAATTTTTTATCGTTGGTATTTGATTTCTTTTAGATTGTTCACTTGCTTCTTTTACAATTTTCTGCCATCTTTCTATTTTTTTTATTTCTTTTTTATCCATTTTTACAACGCTTCTAGTAGTGATCAAAGGAATAATTTCTGATACTCCAAGTTCTGTTGCTTTTTGTAAAATATAATCCATTTTTTGTTCTTTCACTAGAGATTGTACAAGTGTTACAGAACAATTTAATTCATTGTTTTCTTTTAATGTTTCTTGTATTTCTGCTTCTACTAGTGGTTCTAGAACAGTTATGCTACAAATATGCGTTTTTTTAGAAGATACAATTTCTATTTTTTCTCCTATCTTCATTCTCATTACTCTTGTAATATGATAACTATCCTCTTTATTTAATATGAATTTATTATTATTTTTTTCTTCTACAAAATATCTTTGCATAATATCACCATGTTCATTCTACAAAAGAATAAAAGATAAGTAAAGAAAAAAGAGAATCTAATCTCTTTCATCCATAGATTCTCTCACATCTTGAATTTTTTCTTTAATATCATCATCAAAGAATTGCCAAGTACATCTGATAACTATATAAATAGGAAGCCCCATTACAATTCCAAGAAGTCCAAAGAATTTACTGAAAAATCCCATGGTTATGATTACAAGTAATGGATTTACATTATTTGTTTTTCCATAAATATGAGGTGAAATTACATATCCATCAATATTAGGGAAAATAAGTGTAATGATTAATGTT
This sequence comes from uncultured Caryophanales bacterium, assembly GCA_949948745.1. Classification (GTDB taxonomy): domain Bacteria; phylum Bacillota_I; class Bacilli_A; order RF39; family UBA660; genus Alloscybalousia. Next base: position 5,995 of record CATLHA010000051.1, on the reverse strand, counting down.
GCGATGCTTAGTCTCATAGAAATAGCTGTCGCTGTAATTACTGCGATAATATTCGTAATAATTCCTCCAAAGTATGGAATTACTGTTGTAAAGCATGCAAGTAATCCAAGAAGTAGCCAGTTTGGATGATCAACTAATCTGAACAAAATAGAATATTCAAAGAATTGAACAACCATAAATATCGCAAGTCCATGAAGATAATTTCCAATTTCTTTGTCTAGTTGTCTCAAATAGTGATATCCTTTTTTTGCCTTTTTCTTTAAAAATTTCTTTACAAATAATCTGATTTTTCCCATATCTACTAAGAAGTAAATCATTACTATAAAAATAATCATCGCGTTTGCTAGGAAATTTACACTCTTTCCTAAGATGTCAATAGTACCAGTTGAAATATAAGTACCAAAATCTTTAATTAAAGTATTTAAGGTTTCTAATACCGTTGCTTCAAAACCACCTAAATCTATATCAAATTTTCCATTAAAGTTGTTAATTACATCATTTACTGTTTTTGTGAATGATATTAATTGATCATATACAACTGGAACAGTTACCCATAAGAGTCCAGCTACAATTAATAGAACTACTGCAATTACAGATATGAGTGCAATATTTTTTCTTACACCCTTTTCTTCCAATTTCCTTACAAACGGATATAAGACATATGCAAAAATAAAAGCTAAAAGAAATGGCATCATAATACTAAATAATTTTCTGATAAATCCACCCCAATAATTTGAAGTAATTAATACGAAATAGAAGATTAGTAAACCTAATAATATATTTACTAATTTATAGTTTATACGATTTTTTTCCATAATATCACCTCTCTAATAATATAGTAATCGGCCCATCATTAATTAACTTTATTTCCATTTCAGCACCGAATTTTCCCGTTTCCACATGAATTTTTTCTTTCAAAGTATGATTGAATAACTCATATAATTTTATGGCTTGTTCTCCATTTAATGCTTTTATATAACTAGGTCTATTTCCCTTGCTTGCATCTCCATATAATGTAAATTGTGAAATAGATAAAATTTCTCCACCTACATCTAGAATGCTTTTATTCATTATACCATTTTCATCATCAAAAATTCTTAAATTTAAAACTTTTTTTGCTAAGTAATCAATTGTTTCTTTACTATCTCCTTCAGTAAAACCAACTAGTAAAACTAATCCGTGAGAAATACTACCAATTGTTTTTCCCTCTACTATACATGATGCTTCCTTACTTCTTTGTACTACAATTTTCATTATTTCATCAACCTCTCTACTTTGGTTATGTAAGATAATTTATCTAATTCTTGAAAAACTTTATTTAAGTGTGTTAGATTTTTAACATATAAATCTGCTTCATATACTGTTTCTTCTCCACGACTCATTGTAATAAATTTATCAATTCCAGCATCTAACATGTTTATTTTTTGTAAAATTTCCATAATTTTATTTTCTCTTGTATTAGAGTGAATTAAAATTGTTGTCACATATTTATCTGTTGTCTGTTCATTCCAACATACATCTACATTTCTACTTTCTAATGCCTCTAAATTGTGACATGTAACACGGTGTACACTGATTCCATTTCCTTTTGTGATATAACCAATAATTTCATCCTCTGGAACTGGATTACAACAATTGGCTAAGTTTACTTTTACATTGTCAATACCGGAAACTACAATATCTGCATCTTTTGCTTTTTGGATTACTACTTTCTTTATAGGTTCTTTTTCTTCTTCTTTTTTATAAAGAATATTTACTACCATATTTGCTGAATATTTTCCGTTTCCAACATCTAAATATAATTCTTCTTGAGTTGATAATTTTAAATTTTTAAATAAGATTTCTTGTTTTTCTTGATGAAAGAATTCGTCATAAGGAATTTTTCTTTTTCTTAATTCTTTTTCTAAACTTTCTTTTCCACGTTCAATGTATAATTCTTTTTCACTCTTAGTGAAGAATGTACGAATCTTATTTCTAGTCTGTGTAGATTTTGCAATATTTAGCCATTCTCTAGAGGGACCTTTTGAACTTTTGGATGTATTAATTTTAACAATATCATTACTTTTTAATTTATAATCTAGTGGAACAATACTATTATTAACAATTGCTCCTACCATTGTCTCTCCAACCCTTGTATGTACTTTATAGGCAAAATCGATTGGGGTTGCATCCTTTGGTAGTTCAATAATATCTCCCTTTGGAGTAAAACAATAGATATTATTATTTAAAACTTCATCTTTAACGCTATTTACAAAATCCTCTGTACTCATCTTGTCTTCATTCAGTTCGATAATGGATTTAAAAAATTGAAGTTTTTGTTCTGTCGTATTTTGCATCAAAACAGAAGCGTCCTTATGCTCTTTATATGCCCAATGAGAAGCAATTCCATTTTCTGCAATCTCATCCATCTCATAAGTACGGATTTGAATTTCAAAAAGATATCCATCTACTCCAAATACTGTTGTATGTAAAGACTGATACATATTGGCTTTTGGCATTGCAACATAGTCTTTAAAACGTTTGGGAATTGGTTTAAATTTAGAATGAATAATTCCAAGTGCTAAATAACATTCCTGTTCTGTATTTACCAAAATTCTTAAGGCTAGTAAATCATAGATATCTGAAAATTTTCTACCTTTATTTAATTTATTATAAATACTATAAATACTTTTTGCTCTTCCCTTAATTTCATGAGTAATTCCATGCTCTGTTAAAAGGTTTGTTACATAACGTAACATTTCATTTACTGTATTATCTCTTTCTACTTTGGTATTATTCAATTTTTCTGCAATATCATAGAATACATCTGGTTTTAAATATCTTAAGGATAAATCTTCTAATTCAGATTTTATCTTATGAATTCCTAAATGATGGGCTAGTGGTGCTAAAATTTCTATCGTTTCTTTGGCAATTTTCTTTTGTTTTACTTCTGGTAGTGCCCAAAGTGTTCTCATATTATGTAGTCGATCCGCTAGTTTTACAATAATTACACGAACATCTTCGCTCATCCCAACAATTATTTTTTTATAGTAATCAATTAAATATTCGTTTTCAGTAGAAAAATTAATTCTTCCTAGTTTTGATACTCCATAAACTAGTTTTCCTACTTCACGGCCAAATTTTTCTTCTATTTCTTCTCTTTCTACACCACAGTCTTCTATAACATCATGCATTAATGCTGCCATAATCGTCTCAGAATCTGCATAAATTTCTGTCAGAATAATTGCTACATTTAAGGGATGTACAATATATTCTTCTCCAGATTTACGAAACTGACCCTTATGACATCTTTCTGCAAAAACATAAGCTTCTCTTATTTTATTAAGAACGCTTTCCTCTGATTGATATTTACTTACCTTCTCAATCAAATCTTCTACTGTATATATTTTTTTATCAGACATAAAATCATCTCCTACATTTTGAATTAGTCGATTTCGAGTTTTAAGATATCATCTACCATTTCTGATAAATAAAGTTCTTTTTTATTTTTCCATTTTGTTGCAACCAAATAATTCCAAATTTCTTGTTCACTGATATGATAAATTTTATTTTTCTTTAACTCTTCTACTTTGGTACGAAGTACAGGAGATAATTTTTTTCTTAATATTGAAATATTGTCAAATTTCTCCTTCACTACCATCACCTATTACTCATTATATAGAAAAATTAGGATTTAGAAAAGTTTTTAAGGAAAAGTTTTAATTTATTTTACATAGACTTTATAGAGATGATTTGATGAATAAAGAAAAATTTATAAAATCCGCAATTATTTTAATGATTGGTGGCGCGATTACAAAACTTTTAGGTATGGTTATTAAAATTGTTCAGACTAGGCTCGTAGGATTAGAAGGAATCTCTCTATATTCCTTAATATTTCCAACATTTTCTCTTTTTATGAGTATGTCTCAGTTAAGTCTTCCTACCACTATTTCTAAACTTATCAGTGAAGATCGAAATAATAATAAACGTCTTGTTTTTTCTTCTCTTCCTATTGTTTTTATTACTAATTTATTTTTAATGCTCATTATTTTCTTTTCTTCTAAAACTATTTCTTATACCTTTTTAAAGGAAGGTCGATGTTACCTACCTATTTTATCTATCGCCCTTGTTTTACCCTTTGAGGCATTATCTAACCTATTACGTGGATACTTTTTTGGAAAAGAAAGAATGATTCCTCATGTAATTAGTCATATTATTGAGCAAATAGTAAGACTTACTTGTATTATTTTATTTATTCCTACTTTATTAAAAATTGATTTAATTTACGCTGTTATGTTTTTAATTTTAGTAAATCTGATTAGTGAATTTTCTAGTATTGTGATTTTACTTTTATTCTTACCTCGAAATGTTCAAATAAATCGAGAAGATTTTATTCCTCATCAAAAAGAATTGGGACAAATTCTTTCACTTGCTCTTCCTACTACAGGAAGTAGATTTATTGGTAATATTGGTTATTTTTTAGAACCTATTTTAATCACAGGGATTCTTTCCTTTTTAGGATATTCAAGCATTTATATTTTAGAAGAATATGGAACTGTCAGTGGGTTTGTAATCCCCTTATTATTAATTCCTAGTTTTTTTACAAATGCAATTTCTCAAGCCTTAATTCCTGTTATTTCTAGAAATTATAGTAATGGAAACATTTCATATACAAAGAAAAAAATAAAGCAAGGTATTCTTTTTTCTTTGCTTATCGGACTTCCTGTTACTTTATTTTTTATGATTTTTCCTGGATGGTCTTTAAACCTAATTTACCACACAACAAAAGGAATTTCTTATATGAAATTCCTCGCTCCCTTTTTTCTTTTTCAATATATTGAAACGCCTCTTTCTTCTAGTTTACAAGCTATGGGAAAGGCAAAAGAAACATTTACAATTTCTTGGCAAAGTGTATTGGTTAGAACAATTAGTTTAGTTTTATTGCTATTCTGTAATATTGGTATGTGGGCATTTTTATTATCTCTTATTATTAATATTTTCTATACTATTTATAAAAGTATCTTTTATTTAAGAAAATATTTAAATTAATCATGCCAAACGCCAAACCCTTTTCCTCTACTTTTTGATTGTCTTTGTTTTTCTATCATTACTTTACATATAGTTTCCTTTGTATAGGAATCTTTTAAGGCCATTTCTGCTTTATTTATTTTTGATAATTCTATTCGAATATTTCTCATTGCTTCTTCTAAGATTTTTTCTTCTGAAGTCGAATAGAATTCTTCTAATACTGGATGTGCTCTCAAATAAGAAAAGTTTTGCCTGTATGCTTCCTTTAATTTTTCTAGAAACATACTATTTTCTTCTTTTAATTCTTCAGAAATAATTTCACAAGCCATTTTTGTACTCTCACCTATTGATTCTAATGCAGATATTTTATCTTTGATAGAATTATTTACAAACTGTTTCATTTTTCCTGAAACCATTTGAGCAATTGCTACAACATCCCCTTTATTTGGTTTACGATTTTCTATTTCATAAGGGTGCTCTACATCACCTGTTTTTATTCTTTTTTCTAAGACATGACCCTCATACATTGTATCTAAAATGATTAATTCCTTCTCTATGTTTTTAGGACTTAAATTTAAAATTCCTAAAATTAATTCTCCATAGATAAGTAAATCTGTTTTTTCTTTTGACGCGATTGCTCTTCTGAAATCTTTAAAATCTTCTAAATTCCAATCTCCCTTATGATATAATCTACATACTCTGTCATAAATACTTTGTGCTAAATAGTCAACATTTTTTGTCTCTACTTCTTTTGGAAAAATTGATCCTATTTTTCCTTTATTTTCATTCCAAGCACCCATAATTAATCCCCCTTTTAAATTTCGTATATATTATCATATTTTGGTAAAAATAGCAAGAAAAATCCTAAAAAAAGAGAGAACTATAGTTCTCTCAGAGTGTTGACAAAGTTCAATACTCTTTTCTTTTTTTATAAAGTGTTATATAATTAATTTGTAAGGTTGCTTATTATCTCAACAATTTTAAGCTT
>CATLHA010000050.1 GCA_949948745.1 uncultured Caryophanales bacterium | reverse complement strand
AAGATTGACTTTTTTGAGGGAGTTTATAATTTAGAATGTAAGATTTATGAAGATATCAGGGTATTAGATTATTGTAATCAACATGATATAAAATTTATCTGCTATCAACCATTAAGAAGAAATAGAACAAGCAATAGAAATTATGAAGTATTAGTAAATCTTTCTAAAAAATATGAAAAAACACAAAATCAAATTCTTTTAAATTGGCTGGTTAAGAATAAAAAAATATTACCATTAATTAAATCAACCAATATAGAAAGAATTAAAGAAAATCTGGAAGCACTTAATTTTGAAATGAGTAAAGAAGATTATCAAATATTAAATAATTTTAGAAATAAAGAATTTGATAAGATACAAATCGATTGGGACTGGAATGGTGGAGTAACCATTGATCAGCTAGCAAATCAATTAGATTAGGAGGAGATAAGTTATGAAAGAAAATTATTTATTAATTCATGGAAGTTTTAGCAGTCCATTTTCAAACTGGATTCCATGGCTAAGAAAAGAAATAGAAAGTAGAGAAAAAACTGTTTATACACCAGATTTACCATCAGGAGTAGGATATCAAACATACGAATCATGGTCTAAGATAATGAAATGTTATGTAGATACAAATATTTTAAACGAAGATACAGTGATTTATGCTCATTCTATCGCACCAGTATTTGTTTGTAAATTTCTAGTTGAAAATAAAATTAAAGTAAAAAGATGCGTATTTGTATGTGGATTTAATAACTATCTTGGAATTAATGAAGAATATGATGCAGTAAATGAAAGTATGTATTTTGAAAATTTGTCAGATGTTAAAAATCATTGTGACGATATTACATGTTATTACTCAGATAATGATCCATATGTAAAATATAATGTAGAGAAAGAATTTGCAGATGCAGTTACAACAAAACAAGTAGTAATTCCAGGTGGAGGACACTTAAATTCTGAAAGTGGATATCAAGAATTTCAAGAATTATTAAAATATCTATAAGAGGAAAATTCCTCTTTTTTCTTTTATAAATCGATAATTAATTGTATAATAAAGAACAAAAGAAAGGAGAGCTTCTTATGTCAAAAATTAGTAATGTTTTAACAATGATAGAATATTTGAGTAGTGGTAGAAAATATAGTATAAAAGAACTATCTGATTTATTAGAAGTATCTCCTAGAATGATTCGCGTATATAAAGATGAAATTGAAAAAGCAGGAATTTATATTGATACTATAAAAGGACCTTATGGTGGATATGTGTTAAATCAAAATATTAATATTCCAAAAAGATTTATTGAGCCGAAAGAGATTATAGTAAATAATAAAGAAATATATAATATTATTAGTCGTGCGTTAAAAGAAAAAAGAAAATGTTATATCGAATATTTTTCTAAAAAAGAGAAAAATAAAATATCAAAAAGAACCATCATTCCTTATGAACTAATTCTTTTAGGAAACGAATGGGGAGTTGCAGCTTACTGTGAATTAAAACAAGAAATTAGACATTTTTACTTAAATAGAATTAAAACAATAAAAATAATATAAAAAATAAAAGTGACAGGTATATTGCCTCTTTCTTTGTTAAGATGAAAGCAAAGAAGGAGGTTTTTCTTATATGAAAACAACACATACACATACAGAACCAAGTGAAATTAATTTTTCAAAATTAGAAGAAAGAATTATGGCAATCAATCATCCTAACTTTACAAAAGTAGAGGAAATACGAGAAATGCTATATGGATTAATGGTAGATGGAGGACCAACATTAATTATGGCAACTGGTGGATCTAAGGTAGTTGCCTATTATTTACAACAAATTTTAGAAAGAATGAAATTTAGTGGTATTATTTCAGAAGTAATTGAGCCAAGAGATTATTTCTACAAAGCGAATCATGAGATGTTTTCCAATTTGGTAGTTATCTCTAAAAGTGGAAAAACAAATGGAATTAAAGAAGCACTTTTTGACTTTAAAGGAAATAAGTATTTGATTTGTGAAGAAGGAAAATCTACAGATTATTCAGTTATTTCTTGGAAAAACGAACTTTATGAACAAGAAAAAAGCTTTATTTCGCTTGCTTCTAGTCTAGCTCCCATTACGTTACTACTAGATGCAACAACATCACTAAGAATGGAATTAAGTCCAGATGAAATAAAGAATATAAATAAAAAAATTCATGAACTACTTTCTAGAAGTGAAGAGAAAATAGAACAGCTACCTATCAATTTCAAAGATATTGATTTACTTCAAATAATGAGTGGATATGATACGAAGGTATCAAGTAGTGTATTAGAATCCAATTTAGTAGAAACAGGAACATGCATTCCAGTTTTGCATGAAAAAGGATCTTTCTGTCATGGCAGAAGTAATTTAGTATTTCAATATCCAGAAAGTAAGTTTATTTATTTAACTCATGGACAAACAGAGTTAGATCGAGTTTTAATTCATTTAATTAAAGAAGAGTATTCCAATCTTTCGGTTTTCAGTACAGAAGACTTAGATGATACCTATTTTTGGAAAGAATATTATCTTTTGCTACAAATGTATTTTCTATCTAAGAAAATCTCTGAAGATAAAAATATAGATTTGACACAACCAGAATATAATCCGAAAGTTGTACAAAAAATCTATAAGTTTAAAGGAGAAATGTAAGATGGAAAATTTAGTATATGTAAGTGGTAATTTAAAAAAATATATGAGTGTGAAAGAGCATTTTTTAGAAAACGGGATATCTGTTGACTTCTTAGAACAAGACCTTTTTGAACCAGAAATAAATGATATTGAATATATTTCAAAAATGAAGGCAAGAGAAGCCTATGAAATTTTAGAAAAACCTTGTTTTGTTGCGGATAGTGGCTTTTATATTGACTGTTATCCAGGAAAGCCAGGATATCCTGGAGCATTCGCAAAAAGAAGTGGAGTTAGTTCTGATATTGAATCGCTTTTAAAAATAATGGAAGGTGTTCAAAGAAGAACTTGTAGATTTGTTGACTGTTTAACTTTTTATGATGGAAATGACTTTTATACTTTCTATGGTGTCAGTGAAGGAACTTTAGCAGAAGAGCCAAGAGGAAATGAAATGGTAAAAGCAAAATCTAATTTATGGAAAGTATTTATTCCTAATAATTGTTCTAAAACTTTAGCTGAAATGACAGATATAGAAAGAAAAAATCGAAATGATGGAAGTACATCAGCAACAGAAGAATTCATTAAATGGTACAAAAATGAGTATGTAGAAAAAAGGCAGAAATGTAAAAAGTTATAACAATTAAAATTATATAAATAATAAAGAGTATAAGGTTTCTTTCTTATACTTTTTATAAATTAGGCTTGAGCTTTATTTATAATTTCAGCTTTACATAAGGATACAAATGCAGGATTACTATTATTATTACCAACTACTACGACCATACCATATTCACTTCTTAAAATGGTACCCTGCGCAACGGTTTGACCACCAGCATTGATATCAACTGCAGTAGTTCCAACTGGTAAATAAGAACTGATGGCAGCTTCACAGTTACTATCACATCCAGTAGGAGTAGGGACAGGTGCAGGTAGGTAAGTAATCGCATCATTATAGGTATTACTAGTGATGGTAATAGATGCAATTCTACATAAAGATATAGCTTCTTCTGGTACTCCTTGATTATTCACTAACTGAAATAATCCTGAATTAGGATTATCATTTGGTCCAGGCAATAGAGAACCAGGACGTCCACTTGCATTATTTCCGCTTTCCATTGCGATAATTAAATTATCATTTGGATATAATGTAATAATTTGTTGAATGATATTTCTCATTTGATCAACACAAAAGCATGAAGTAGAATTTGCATTACTACCGGCAGGTCCAGTAGGTCCAGTGATTCCCTGAGTTCCAGTTGGCCCAGTAGGTCCAGTAGCTCCAGTTGATGGTCCCGTAGGTCCGGTTGGTCCGATTGGCCCAGGCATCCCAGGAAATCCTTGAGGTCCCATAGGTCCAGTAGGACCAGGATTTCCCTGAGGGCCAGTAGGCCCAGTTATACTATAGAAACTGATACAATTAGATGGACATCTTCTTATTTTATCAAAATCATCACAATGATTATTATCTCTCATAAAATCCTCCTTTCATAGTATTATATGAAGACCTACTGAAATGAGGAAAAATTTCATCTAAATAAAAAATGCGCTATTTAGCACATTTTAAACTTTTCTTATTTTAAATTATCGAGTATTTGTTGAATTTTTAAATTATCTAGTTTGAAATTAGTATTAATGAATCCGATTTCTGCATGAAGACCATCTTTATTATGAAAATCAGAACCTATTGTGGTAAATAAATGATTCTCCGTAGCAAATTTATTCCATTTTTCTGAATCATTAATAACCTCATTATGACGATTAACATAAATATAATTTGCTTCAATTCCATCAGCTTTCAAATCCTCTACTAATTCTAAGATATCTTGATTCGTAAAATTATCTTCATTTTGATAAGCAACAGGGTGAGCTAGAACTACTTTTCCAGAGGCCTGTTTGATTAACTCAGCAACCTCTTTTGGACTGATAGTTTCTTTTTTTACATAAGCGGGACATCCTTCATTCATAATAGTTTCAATGAATTCTCCCTTAGATGGAATATAACCAAATTGTTTTAGCAATTGTTCTTCATTTTCTTTTCTAGTAACAGCATCCCCAGCAATATGTGCCTTTGTAACCGCATCTACTTGATCTAATGTTTCTACATCAATTGTATATCCAACTTCTTCTAATTTCTTTGCAACATTATATAGATAGTCATGTCTAGCGTTTCTTAATAATCCTAATTTTTTTCTTAATTCATTATTTGTATAATCAAAATTATACCCTAAAATATGAACTCCCACTTTTTTAAACTTTGTAGAAATTTCTACTCCTGGAATTAGTTCAATATTCTTACTTTTTGCATAATCAAATAAATCTTCATCATATGCTTCAATTGTATCGTGATCACAAATAGAGATTGTATGAACTCCATTTTTAAATGCCTCATCAATCACTTCTTTAGGAGATAATGCTCCATCAGATATGTTTGTGTGAATGTGTAAATCTATTATTTTTTCCATGATTCAACCCTTTCATAAAATCTTGTTTTTAATTCTTTTGTTTTATGTCTTTCAGCTACGGATTTAGGACCCGTTGCTAAAAGCATATCATATAATTGATCATCTGAGTATTTATTTACGATATTTTCCCTTGTAACGGATAAAGCATGTTGTAAAATTTCATCAAAATTAAATTCAGTAAAACTAGATAAATAATCATGAACAAAATTATAAGCCATATCATCATACTGCCAAGTTTTTCTATAAGAAAGTGGATGAATTGGTAGGTAAGGAATTGTATCATTGATAGTTGCATTTTGAATAACATCTGGAACTTGATATATCAATGATAATAATTCATCATAACCAATAATATGAGAGTCAATTGGTAATAATTTTTCTGGCATTTTTCCATTCTTTAAATCATTATTAATAATAATTAAATCATCAATGGTTCGAATAGGATTAACATCAGAAGTCCTAAAACCATATTGTCTAAATAATTCAGTTAATTGAGAACTAACAGCTGTAATTGACTCATCATCTGCAACCATCCACAAATCTATGTCTGGAAGACGATTGATTACTTTTCTAGGTTTAAGTTCACTATGAACATTAGGACAAGGTTTACATACTTGTTTTAAATCTGGCATTTTAGAGGCATTTTTACATAAACAAGAAGCACAAGGCCAAATAGAGAATCCTTCTTTTTTTGTAACTTGAATTAATTCATTATTATATCTGATTTGTTCTTTAATAACTGGAAGTTTTCCCTCTAAATTCTTCTTTAAAGCATAAAAAGGATAACCAGTTCCAATAGAACCACGATATTCTTTTAAAGAAGATACGATTTTGTTATATAATTTAATATTTTTAATAATATATTCTTTTTTTAGCTCACTATTATTTTCTTCAAACTCTGTAGAAACTTCAGCAGCTTTAATACATAAATTTGAAATACTCATAAAACCCCTCTTTTCTTAATAAATTTGTCATATTATATCATAAATTGCCCATTTTGTCTAGAAAAACGTTTATTTAGGCTCCTGATTTTGCAGTATAATTTCTAATAATTTTTTAGTACTAAAACTAGGAAGATGTGTTTTTGATAACACAATACCTATAAAACGACTTGGTATTTTTTTATCCAATTCTATTTCAACTAAATTACCATTTTTTAAATCATCAGAAATATATTCTTTTGTTACATAACCAATCCCAAGTCCTAATTTTGTAAATTCATAAACCAAAGAATAACTGGTTAATTCAATAGAAGGTTTTAAATTAATTTTTTGTTCTAACATAAAATTATCTAAAAAACTACGTGTATTAGAACCTTTCGCTTGAAGAATTAAAGGATAATTATTTAGATTAGTCAAAGAAATAGTAGGAGAAATGGTATTCAAATAAGTAGGAGATGCAACAAAAATGTCATGAATTTCCCTACATGGTATAATTTCCAAATCTTGATCGTATTCCTTATTCTTTAAATTAAGTATGACTATATCTACAAGCCCATTTCTTAATTTTGAAAATAGTTCTGAGGACATTCCTGTAATGATTTGTATATCAATTTTAGGATAAAGAAGATGAAATTTTTCTAAATAGGGAAGTAAGAACTCTTTTGTAAGAGTTGTACTAATTCCAATACGGATAGTTCCGACTTCTAAATTAGAAAGTTCGCTAAATCTATTCTCAGCACTAGAAATATATTCCATCGCTTGCTTAATATATTTGTAAAATTCTAAACCTTCTTCAGTTAAAATAACACCTCTTTTTGTTCTGACAAAAAGTGTACCTCCCAACTGTTCCTCCAAATTTTTAATAGATTTACTAATTGCTGGTTGAGAAATATTTAATTCTAGAGAAGCCTTTGTAATATTTCCATTATTCGCAACAACATAGAAAATTCGATATAGTTCAAAATCAATATTCATGATAACCTCCGGTTATAATAGATATAAAAAATAAGTATTTTTATTATAATAAAATCTTTAATATAATACAAGTACAAGGAGGGAAAAATATGATTATTGGATTATGTGGAAAATCATGCTCAGGGAAAACAACTCTAGCGAATGACCTAATTCAAGTCTATGGGGGAAATGGAATACACATAGATATTGATAAAATAGGACATCAAGCATTAACTGTACCTGAAATAAAAAAAGAATTAATAAATACATTCGGGGATATTACAACAGAGGGAGAAATTGATAGAAAAAAGTTAGGACCAATTGTTTTTTCTTCTCCGAATGAAATGGAAAAATTAACAAATATTACTTGGCGATATATGGAACAAGAAATTAACAGAATTATGATAGAAAATAAAGATAAAATTATAATTCTTGATTGGCAATTATTACCTAAAACTAAATTTTTTAAAGAATCAAATCTCACTATATTATTAGATGTTGATTATGAAACTAGAAAGAAAAGAGCACTAGAAAGGGATCATATTAGTGAAGAAAAATTCGATTTAAGAGAGCAAGCTAGTATGGAATATGATAAAGCTTTATTTGATTTTGTATTAAATGAAGTAAATTACGAGAGATTAAAGGAAATGGTGATGAAAATATGACAAAAGTATTATATCCAGGAAGTTTTGATCCTATAACAAAAGGACATATGAATATTGTAGAACAAGCTAGTGAATTATTTGATGAAGTCGTCATCGCAGTCTTACAAAATAAAAGTAAAAGTTTAGGTTTCTTCACATTAGAGGAAAGACTTGAAATTATCAAAGAACTATATAAAGATCATGAAAATATTAAAGTAGTACAAGGTAGTGGAGCAGCAGTAGATTTGGCATTATTATATGAGTGTAAAAATATTATTCGTGGACTTAGAGGAATTACTGACTATGATCAAGAAGTACAATTAGCTATGACCAATAGAGAAATTTCAGATAATAAAGTAAATACGATTTTATTATTTGCAGATAAAGAATATCAATTTATCTCTTCTTCTATGGTAAGAGAAGTCTTTGGCTTAGAAAAAGATATTAGCAGATATGTAGATCCATTAGTAAAAGAAAAAATGTTAATGAAAAGGATGAAAAATTAATTTGAAAAATTTAATTATTACACCACTTGGAACAGTTTCTCCTCATTGTAGTTTAAAAAGAAATTGTCCAGGATTTTTAGTAGAGGTGGGAAGTGAAAAAATTCTACTAGATTGTGGAAATGGAATTACAAGATTATTAAATTTTCCAGATATTTTAAATCATCTTCATATTTTTATTACACATTACCATGAAGATCATTTTGGAGACTTAGGTTCTATAGAATCTACAGCATTTTGTTATCATAATTTAGGTATGTTAGAAAAGAAAGTAAAAGTATATCTTCCAAAAAAAGAGTATTTAGGAAGACGAAATATGATTCTAAAAAATCAAGAAGCATACTCTATCTATCGAGATATAGAAGAAAGTAAAGTATATAACATTGGTGATGTAAAGATATCTTTAAAAGATAATCATTCCCATGGTATAGAAAGTTACATGATAAAAATAGAGATAAACAATAAAAAAGTTGTCTATACTTCAGATATAGGAACTACCAATATAGATGGGGTAGTTAATTTCTGTCAAAATGCAGATTTACTAATATCTGAAAGTTCTCTTTTAAGAAGACATAATAGAAATTTAAAAACACATTTAACAGCCTATGATGCGGGGAAAATTGCCCAGTTATCAAGTGCATCCAAATTATTACTAACTCACTTTTGGCCAGAAGAAGATAGGAACTTATATTTAGAAGAAGCTAAAGAAATATTTGAAAATGTAGAATTAGCAGAGGAAGGAAAAAGATTGGTGCTAGACTAGAAAAAAAGATTGCATATAGAAATATGCAACCTTTTTTAATTGACACATATAATACAGTATATAGATTGTTCGAGCACTATATAAATGTATTAATGATGTCTTACTAGCAATTAGAGATATTAATATGGAATTATATTTACTTATCTATCTTATTGTCTAGCTAATTTATTTTATGATTGATTAAATAAATTATTCTTAAATTAGTAAAAAAACATCATTTCTTAAAAAATATATTTATTCTTGCCTATAAATATATTTAGTAATAAAAAAGAGGAGTGATAAAATGGCAAATACAAACGGAGATTCAATGGTAAGAGCAACGCAAGTATGGCTAAACAGAACCTATGGAAATGATAATAGGTTTAATAAAATACCAGAATCATTATATGGAAAAACAAGTTGGACAACGATTTATGCATTAACGAGAGCTCTACAAATTGAGTTAGGGATTAAGTCTACAGCAGATAATTTCGGACCAACAACAAAAAAATTATATAAAACACAAAAGAAAGAATTTGGAGTATGCAGAAATATTTATGGAATTATCCAAGGAGCACTATGGTGCAAAGGTTATAACACAGGACATTATGGAACATTAGTAGATGGAGAATATGTAATAGATACATCTTTTGACGATAAAGTAGAAAATGCAGTAAAAAAATTAGAAAACGATGCAGGTAGAACTAACCAAACTGGAGAAGTTGACCTAAATTTAATGATATCTTTATTATCAATGGATAGTTTTCAATTAGTTCGTGGTGGAGACTCTATGATCCGAGAAATTCAACAATATTTGAATAAAAATTATGAAAGTTATATTGGATTAAAAGCATGTGATGGTGTCTATGGAAGAAACACAAACAAGGCATTAATATATGCACTACAAGCAGAAGAAGGACTTCCTGTTGGTACAGCAAATGGAAATTTTGGACCTTCTACGAAAAGATGTTTACCAACTATATTAGTAGATGGTACAGCATCAGGTACAAATTATAGTAATAAACCATATTCAACAGAAAATATTAATAGATTTAAAGTTTTAGCGAATATGGCACTATATTGTAACGGATTTGGTTCTAATGCTTTAGTATCAAATTTAGAAGAAGAAACAATCAAAAATTTTCAAATTAAATATTCTATTCCAGCAACAGGTAAAATTGATTATACAACATGGCATTCCTTATTTATAAGTTGTGGTGATCCAGAAAGAAGTGCAATTGCATGTGATTGTATAACTAAAATTACAGAAGACAATGTAAGCGTCCTAAAAAATAATAATTACAAATATATTGGTAGATATTTAAGTAACGTAGAAGGTGGATTGGATAAAGAATTATCAGAGACAGAATTAAAAGTTCTATTTAACAATGGAATTCGTTTATTCCCGATTCATCAAAGATATGCAAATAAAGCATCATATTTTACTTCCGAAAATGCTATAGTTGATGCTGCAATTGCAGTAGGAAGTGCTGAAAAATTTAAGCTACAATTTGGAGCAATCATCTATTTTGCAGTTGATTATGATGCAACAGATGCTGAAATTACCAATTTAATACTACCGTACTTTAAAGCATTACATTCAGGAGTAATGAATGCAAGTGGAGGTAAATATCGTGTAGGAGTATATGGAAGTAGGAACATATGCACAAGAGTATGTAATGCAGGATATGCATGCAGTAGTTTTGTAAGCGATATGTCAACAGGATTTAGTGGAAATCTTGGATTTACTATTCCAGATAACTGGGCATTCGATCAATTTACAACTACAACAATTTCATCTAATGGAAAATCAATAGAAATAGATAAAGATGGATTTTCTGGAAGATATGAAGGTATTTCTCAAGAATATTCAATCGTGGAAAATAATGCATATGATGGAAGCATTTTAGATAATGGTAGAACCGTAAGATTACTTATCAATATGGGTGGAAAGACAATTCCAGTATATGAAAACAAGACAGTAGTTCTTCCAGAAACAGGAGCAATCGTTCCCAACAAAAAGGTAGATGGAAATATAATAGGCTATATAAAGCCAAGAGATTTTTATCTAAGATATGCACTTTATGATCAGTCATCTGATAATATTCATAGAGTTATGTTTAATGATGGAACTGACGTTAAAGTAGGATATATCGAAGAACAATCATTAGTCAATTCATTTGATAATCCAAATAATGATGAAGCAGTAAAGTATCAAATACTGCCTAATCAGGATACGTTTACATGCAGTCATTATAATCCAGTAACAAATGAATACACCATTATACCTTATGAACAAAATCAAGAACATATTATTAATAAACCAGTCCCATATTTTAACTCTGAAGGAACATATCAGGGAACTTTACAACCAGGAGATATCATAAAAATATATTCAACAAATACCAAAAGAACTGGTGAAAGAAGACCATGGTGTAATTATGTAAATGAGGTGAAATTTAAAGAAAAGGATATCTTTGAAGAATTTAACATGTTTGTTAGTATTGGATT
>CATLHA010000049.1 GCA_949948745.1 uncultured Caryophanales bacterium | reverse complement strand
CTGGTAAAGATAGAGCTTGGTATTAAAATAGAATTATGGTATAATAAAAATGGTGATTAGATGAGAAAAATACTAATTGTAGCAATAATAATATTACTTCTTTCTGGATGTAATTCAAAACCAAAAGATAAATTTTCTGATTTTGAACATCACAATCTAAGTAAAGAATACACTGACTTTGATTTCAATGAAGAAAAATTTCTTTTTCATACATACATAGGTGAATATGGTTCAAAAGATAATTACGTAATTGCCGATATTACGCCTGAATCTTATGAAACATCATTATATGGATTGTTTTATCAAGTATCTCATGATGATTATATACTACTTTTTAAAGAAGAAAATTCTAACTACTTAAATCAAGCATATAAATTTGATGGAAACAAGTTATATATGTTGGAAAGTGGAGATTCATCAGTATTTTATGAATATACTCTTGACCATGAAAAGGTAACGAAAAAGAAAATTGAAACAAAATATTCGAATTATATGTTTTTTTATAATATTGAAAAAATAACTGAAAATTATATTTACTTTAATGGACAAATTTTTGGAAAAGACGGAGAAAAAGGAAACGATGCATTATACAGTGAAACGGAAAAAATTAAATGTTCATTATCTGATTATAAATGTGAAGAAGTAGTAAAAGATTAAGTTTGAAATAATTGAATCAGTATAAAAAATAATCAATTTCTTCTTAAGTTCCTTTTCTATTTTGTTTATTAAATAAAGAAAAATTAGCTGTTAATTTTGGTAGAATAAAACTTAGTATTTAATTGATATTATAATAAACTTAATATGGGTGGATTTATGAAAAAAATTTTAAAGAATTTAAGAAAAAATATTACCTTCTTTATAATAATTGATTTAATGCTATGGGCAGGATTATTTATAGGATATCTAAAACCATTAAGAGAAAAATATCCAATAAAGATTAAAAGTTTAACATTTAATGAAATAAATGAATGTGAACTTACAAAAAAATTGGAACAGGTGGAAAAAAGAGTTTTTCTAGGAGATTTAAATATTTCCACAGCGATTGATAAATATATAAATTTAGATAATGAAGTAAAAGTAGTAATTTTCAAAGAAAATGATACACGAAAACATGAAAAGTGGGCTACTGCTAAAATAATATTTAATGCTTCTTCTGATTCAAAAGAGCAACTTGACAAATTTCTTTCAACAATAATACCGCAGGAAGAACTAGAAAAAAAAGATGGCTTTTATACAGTTGATATTATTGGACATCCAATTTTTATTACTGTGAAAAATGAATTAGACATCCAAATGGTTTTTTCTAATTATAGTATGCCATATACACACAATTATAAAGAAGGTACAACATTTGGTTCTGGAAGGGCAAAGAGAAGTTTAAGTAAAGTAGGAACATTACAAAACGAGTATTTTCTAACAATTGAAAAAATAAGCGTTAGAAAGACAATTTTTAGAGATATTTTAGAAAATTTAAAAATCATGGCAATTATTGCTGTAGTAGATATAATAATTTTATATAGAAAACGAAAAAAAGAGCGTAAATAAACGTTCTTTTTAATATGGCAATAATTATTTTCTAAATAACTTAATCAACTTTATCTTACTAAAAAAGATAACTGATAATAGAACAATAATTAATATGATTATTAAAATTTTTATGGATAACCATAAAAAATAATAATAGTTTCCTAATAAATTTATGCAAAATATATGATTGATGAATACAAAAATAATATAATAAATAAAAAGTGAAATTATATATGATATGAAATAAACAAAGAGCAGCAGTAGTAATAAATTTTTGATAAGATTAATATTACTGTACCCACATAACTTAAGAATAGCAATATTATATTTTTCTTCCAAAATAATAGAAAATATCAATAATAAAATCAAAATTAATAGAAAAATAATAAATAATTGCCTAATAAATGTAAGAATATTAAGGATTCTTTGATAGATTATGACTTCAGACTGATAGTTGATATCTACAAAATCGACAGAATGACCTATCGATTCAACATAATTAGCAATAGAGGTAACCTGTGATTGAGTATTTACAATTACAACACAGTCATAATTTAAAGTATCAACAAAAGAATTATTTTCGGATACATATACCTGATTAATATCGTTTTGATTCTTATAAATGCCTACAATATGTAATTGAATATCAATACCATCATAAGAGATGTTAATTGTTCTATTTAAATAGTGTTTTGCATCATAGTTATCCATTCCATAATATCTATCTGGTATTAGTATTTCATCGGTAGAATTTTCTAAAATTGATCTTCCTAATATGATTTCTTTATTTTTATTTTGATTATTAGATACTAATTCCATTATATAATTATCAAATGAAATAGTTTGAAAACGGTAATCATAATAAATATTTTCAACTTCTTGTAGCTTTTTTATTTTATTGTAAAAATTCTTGCTTTCTGATGGATGAATATAAATTCTTCTATTATCTTCATTTTCAATGATACTATTAATCTTTTCATCTTTAATATAATTTGTAATGGCATTTACACTAAATAGGGAAAGAAAAGATAAAATTAGTAAACTACTATAGATGATGACAAGCTTTTTTTGACGAAATAGTGTTTTTGATAAAATAAAATTCATTCTCTAGCACCTATCATGTTTAAAGATGAAGTGTTTTTTACTTTCTTTCGACCAAATAGTGAAGTGAATAGGGACATTAAAATCGATAAAAACAAATTAACTAAGAGAGCGATAAAACTATAATTCATTTTAAAATCATAAAAAAGCACTTTGTCATCAAGATATAATACATTAAAAAATTTAACTGCTAATATATAAAGAAAAGTTGAAAGAAGTAATGCCATAAAATAAGTTAAAAATAATTGTATAAATAGGGAGAAAGAAATGCTAGAATTAGAAAAACCATATATTTTCATAATTCCATATTGTTCTTTATTTTTTATAATGTCCTTAAGATTAATTAAAAAATTAATAGAAATACTTATAATTAGAAAAATAATAGCAAATACACTAGTAGTCATAATGATATTGTCTCCAACTTTTGTGTTTAATTTAACAACAGGATTGTCATAAAAAATATCTTTTTTTTCTAAACTATTAAAAACTAACTCTTCATTATCCTTATTATCTATAACAATATATAATTGACAATAGACTTTATCTTGATGATAAAAGACATCATATTGATATTCTAAATTTAAACGTTTAACAGTTTCAAATGGTGCATAACAAACATTACCAAAATGGTGACTCTTTTCAGCATCATATAGACCAACAATTCTAAAATTTTCTTCTTTATCAGAACTTAAATGTGATAGAGAAACTATTTCACCTGATTTATTACTAATGTCAAGAGCTCTTTCTTTAGAATAATCAATAGAATATAATTCATTGAAAGGATAAAATTGTTTAGGACATATCATTATATTTTGCTCATTAGGATATGCAGAAAAATCTTTACCAGAAATTAAGGGCATAGGATTATTAACAGTTCCTATCAGAAAAAATCCATTTTCCTCATCAATAAAGGAATTATTTGCTTTCATAGAAATCAAATATCCTTCCAATTCTGATACTCCTAACACATGTGGTTCCTCTGATAATATTTTTTTTGCTTCTTCTATACTATATTGTGAATCATCAAATATTACAAAATAAGATCTATAGTTTACAATACTTTTTTTTGTTACTTTCCAATAATTATGAATAGATTCAGAAAAAGATATAGCAAAAAGAATTAAAGTAAAGGAAATGCTAATTAGAATAATACTGATTATATTATGTTTATTTCTACCAAAATTTTTTAAAGATAGAAAAAATATATTTCTATTTTTCATTTTGCTCCTCCTTCAATTGACCATTATCTAAATGTAAAACAATATCTGCATAATCTTTAATAGTATTATTGTGACTAACAACAATAACACATTTTCCTTGCTTAGAGAGGTCTTTTAAAATATTAAAGATGTTTTGTTCATTCTCTGGATCTAAATTTCCTGTGGGTTCATCTGCAAGTATAACAATGGGATCATTTGCAAGTGCTCTTGCTATAGCTGTACGTTGTTTTTCTCCACCAGAAATTTGTTTTGGAAAATGTTTTGCTCTATCTAATAAATCTACTTTTTCTAATAAAGTAGAAACTTTTTCACCACGAGTTTTCTTACTATAATTACCTACTAATAAAGGTAATTCAACATTTTCAAATATATTTAAGTAATTATTTAGATAGTAGTCTTGAAAAATAAATCCTATTTTCTTAGAACGAAAATCTAAAATTTGCTTTTCTGTTAAATGCCGAGTGTCTATTTCATCATAATATATTGTTCCTTCAGTAGAACAATCTAATATTCCTAAAAGATTTAATAAAGTAGATTTTCCACTTCCTGATTTTCCCATAATAGCATAAAATTTTCCGGAACGAAAAGTATAGTCAATATTTTTTAATATATTAATTTTTTTATCACTGTTCCTCCTATAAAATATGCCAATATTTTCTAATTTGATTTTCAAAAAAATCCCTCCTTCTAAAAAACTAATAATAAGTTTTCTTGTAATTTATTTTACACTATTATTAAATTAAATAAAGTATCTTATTTGGAGAGTTGAGTCGCCAATTTGGAGAGTTCAAATATTAAATAAAAAAACAATCATATATTAATAATTCGCTATTTTGGATACCATATTCGCCAAATAGGAGAGTCATATAATATTAAAAAGATGATAATCTAAAGCTAGGAAAGACAGATATTGTTTTCAACAAGGAATTCTAGAAAGGAGGAAAAAAGATAAAACATAAGTTAATTGTTAACTAAAAAAATAAGGAGGAAAGTAAAATGAAAAAAATATTTTTAGTAGCAATAGTAACAATAACTATATTAGGTATATCAAATGTAAAGGCAGATGGAATTGAACCATATATGTTAATTGATGGAAAGGAAACAAAAGGATATGTTACTACATTGAATTTGCCATATGGTGGCTATGTTTCTGGAAAGCAAAGATATTTTGGTTCAGGAACACATTTAGTTTCAGTACAAGTTGATAGTATAAATACACCAAGTGGAAATCAAACTACAGGTACTGGTAGGATGCAAATATTATTATATGCTCCAGAATTTGGAGGAAATGCAGTCTATACTGATACCTCTAATTATACAGCAAGAACATGCAAGGATATTCGAATGGGAACACACAATGCAAATTTTAAATCATTTGATTTTTATTAATCAATTTATAATAGTAGTAAAGGGACACATGAAAAATTTAATGGAGTTAAATCTTCAAAAGTAGTGTTATATCCATGGGCATGTTTACAAGGAGCACCTGGATGTTAATAAAATAATTAATTAATGTAAGATTAATAAAAAAGGCTTTAGTCATAATAACTAGAGCCTTTAATCATATATAATTTTATTATTTGAAAATTCTAATACTAAATTTAATGGAACTTTAATATTTTTAATTTCATCTTCTGTAGTAGTGTATTGAATAGTTAAAGTAACTGAATTTATCTCTTTTTTACTTAAAATGTATTCCTGATAATTTTTAGTTTCATCCAAATTAATCGATACCTTGGATAATGAATTACTTAGGGTGTTTTCATTTTCTATATATTCCTCAGTAAATATAGTTTTGTTTTTTTCTTTTAGAATAATTTTTAAAGAATTAATTTTTGATTCTAAATCTGTACCAATGAATGGGTCAGAGTAGTATATCTTATTAATTATAATCTTATTTTTCTTTTGATTTATTGCTATAATTCCTTCAATTTGAACACTCTCATTTTTACTAACAATATTGTATAGAAAGCAATTATTATAGTTATTATAAGTAAATAGACCTAAAGTAACAAGAAAAATTAAAATAAGACAAGAAACGCATGAAATCATAATTTTTTTAATTTTTAAATTATTTATTTTATTATATAAATTTAACACTTGTATCAATAATTTGTCTGCAGTATCCTTTTTTATAAGGTTGTCACATCTTTGCCCATTTAATAATTCTGTTGAAGTTATACCTAAGATAGAACTCAATTCATTTAATAGTGAAATATCAGGAGCCATTACTCCAGTTTCCCATTTTGATACTGTTTTATCATTAATTCCCAATTTGTTTGCTAAATCTTTTTGAGTTAATTTTTTTTCTTTCCTTAACTGTGCAATAAATTTTCCAAAATCTTTTAAATCCATTTCTATTTTAATTCTATCACCAATTAATTATGTTTACCATATAAAGATAAAATTATAAGTAATAGTCATACTTTACTATAATAAAATATAATAGGAGAATATTATAATGAGAAAAATATTTTTGGTAGTTTTCACAGTATGTAGTATGATGTTAATCCCAAATGTTGTATTGGCAAAGAAAGATTCGATAGAAGAATTGAAAAAATTAAGTGAGACAGTAAAATATTATAAAACAATGGAATCTAGGAGTATTCAACAACTGAATGCGAATTCATTAAACAATAGTTATACAACAGAAATAAGTAAGGAAGAATATGATAGTGCAACTAATACGGATTCTATTAATACATCTATAGAAACAAATTATAAAAAAATGACAACAACAATATATCAAAATGGCTCATATTATAGATATCAGACAAGACTTGAATGGAAAACAATGCCTAAAACGAGAAGTTATGATATTATTGCCATAGGAATTAATCCTAGTGTCAGTATTGCTTCTTCCATTTCTTTTAATCAATATTATTGTTTTAACAATGGTGAATGTAAGAATAATAGTGCATATTATAGTAAATCAACAGTTTCAGGTGGAGGAGCATCATTTAAACTTCCTACAGGTGACTTAAAAGTTTTAAATTCAACAATATATTTTGATGTAAAGAAAAATGTGAATGCAACAATCCTTAAGCAAGATGCATATGGTGACTATGCCCATGCAACATCCTCTGTATCCAATATTCAGTCTCAAGCTTATACAATAAATACGTTAGGAATAAATTTAAATAACTCAATTAGTAATTTGTATGATAATATCCCAGTAGCTCAAGCAACATGGAATGGAAATTGGTAAAAAATTAGTTAATTATTAAAAAAGACCACTTAATGAAGTGATCTTTTTCTATATATCTTATCTAGTAGGACCATTACTTTCTATTTCTAATGGATTTTCAAGATAAAATAATTCTTCTTCCATTTCTCCTATATTTACATCGTGAAATTTATTTGCACCTCTTGCTCTTCTTTGTATTTCAAGGTATGCTTCAGACAAAGAAGTACAATTTTCTAGATTGATTTTTTCTAATATAGGGGTTAATCTTTGTTTTTCTTCTTCCGTAATTAATCCTAAACCATAACTAGCTAGAAGTGGCATTAATATTTGATATTCACTTTCTGTAATAGGAAGAGGTTCTATTTTTTCAGTCATCTGATTTAATTCTTGTAATGCATTCACTAATTCTGCATTTGCTGGACTTCCACGATAATCATCCCATTTAACAGGTTTTATATTTTGATTATCCATTCTATTCATCTCCTTAATTATTTTTCAAAAACAATGGTCTTAATATTACAAAGTCCCATGTATCCCCATTTACCACGAGTTCTACCAAGCCCTGATTTCTTTACTCCACCAAATGGATTATATGGAGCAGAGTAGGCTAAATTATTACAACTAACCATTCCTGTTTTTAACTCTTTGCTGATTCTCTCATAAGTATCCATATTAGTAGTGAAAACATATCCACCTAATCCATAAATGGTATCATTTGCTAGAGCGATTGCTTCTTCTATTGTTTTAAAAGAAACAATTGGTAGAATTGGACCAAAAACTTCTTCTGTCCAAACTTTCATATTCTTTGTAATATTGGTCAAAAGGGTAGGTTCAAAATAATTTCCATTCCATTTTCCACCGCAAACTACCTTAGCTCCTTTTTCCACTGCATCTTCATATTGACAAATCAAAGTATTTAATTGTTTTTCATTTACAATAGGTCCAAGGGTAGTATTTTTATCTAGTGGATTATTCATTACTTGGCTTTCAGCAATATTCTTTAACTTTTCCACTACCTCATCAAATTTACTTTCATGAACAATTAATCTTTTCAAAGCATGACAAAGTTGCCCAGTATTAGAAAATTTCTTTTTAAAGATTCCCTGAATCACAGAATCAATATCTGCATCTTCCAAAACAATACCAGGAGCAGAACCTCCAAGTTCCATAAGAATAGGAATCATTTTTTTAGAAGCTACTTGATATAAATATTCCCCAGTCTTTGTATTTCCAGTAAAACAAATCATATCGATATCTTGCTCTACTAGAAAACTTCCAATTTCTCTTCCACCAAAAACAAATTGTTGAACTCCTTCTGGTAATTTAGAACTTAAAAATATCTCTTCTAAATATTGATAAAGAAGAATACAACTTGGATCTGGTTTATTAATCACTACATTTCCTACAATTAGATTTTGAAATGTTTGGGCTAAGCAAAGAGAAAAAGGATAATTAAAAGGAGAAATGACTACAGAAATACCTTTAGGCTCATAAAAGACTTTTTGTATCTCTTTATCACTTTCAAAAGTAATTTCTGGTTCAATACATTTTTTTTCGTTCTCTAAATCCCATTTAATATTTTTTAATGTTGATTTTACCTCTGCTTCTGCTTGTGTAATTGGTTTTCCCATCCCTAAAGAAATGAATTCTGCTAATTTTTCTATATTAGCTTCAAGTACAGTATAAATTTCAGTTAGTATTTGAATTCTTTGATTGATGTCAAGTCTAGACCATTTATCAAAAGAATCTCTGGCATGATGAACGATTTTCTTTACCTGTTCTTCTGTAGTTTCTTCGATAGTAGCCAAAACTTCATTAGTAGCTGGATTAATAGATACTATTTTCATAACGATAACCTCCAATATCATCATATCATAAAGTAGTAGAAAAAATCTAATAATCTTTATAATAGTGAGAAGTAATGATATAATCAAAGTGGTGAAAAGTATGAAAGAAGAACTATTAAGAAAAGTAGATATTTTATATAAAATGTGGAAACAAGGAAAATTAGGTGGAGAAATTATGCCAGAAGATGAAAATCCTCATTTAGAAAAAGATTCCCTAGAAAATTATTTATATTTTACATTACCAATGGCTCTAAATTATCAAAGAAATTCTTATACTTTATGGGAAAGTGCGAATAAGACATATCATGATGAAGAAACAAGATTTGTATTCAATCCAAAAGAAGTTCTAAACAGACCTTTTGAAGATGTTCAATATGCTTTAACAAAATATAAAGTAGCGCTTCAAAAGAATAAACAAACTGAAATATGGATTAAATTATGTAATACATTTGTAGAATTCTATGATGGCGATATTAGAAAGTTGTTTTGTGACTTAGATAATGACGTTAATCGAATTAGAAATTTTATTCAAAAAGAAAATAAAGGAAAATTCCCATACTTATCAGGAACTAAAATATGCAATTATTGGCTATATGTTATTTGGCAATATACAGATAGAGAGTATAAAAATATGGAATGTTTAACAGTCGCACCAGATACTCATGTAGTAAAAGCAACTTATCAATTAGGACTAATTACAGAAGAAGAATTAAACCGTTCTGATGTACAGTTAATTGTAATTGAACGATGGAATAATTTATTTAAAGGAACCAAATATAAACCAATTGATATTCATACTGCATTATGGTTATGGAGCAGAAATGGTTTTATTGAATTAGATGAGGCTATCTTAAATTAATAAAAAGAAAGTGGGAAGAAAATGAATAAAATCATAGCAAGTCAAAAGAAAATGATTGAAGTTTTAAAGCTATTGAAAGAGCATTTTGATGGAGAAGAAAATCTTGCGAATATAGGATATCCAAAGAGTATCAAAAAAGATTCTAAAGAGTGGGTACAGTATATGTTTTATTCATGCCTACTAGATTATGGAATAAGATCTAAAAACTATCATCAGAATTTAAGTAAAACATACGAAAAATATCCTATGATATTTGATCCAAACTATGTAGTAGAAAAATTTAAAGATAAGGAAGAAGAACTTTTTAATATTATAAAAGAAAATGTTCATCCAAGATATCCAAATGTTGCCGTAAAAAAATGGATTACCTTATCGATAGAATTATCAAAACAAGATATTTTAGAGTACTTAAAATCATTTAAAAATTTTGATGAAATAAATTTATTTATTAAAAGTATCAAAGGATTTGGTCAAAAAACAGGTGGATTATTATTAAGAATACTTTCAGAATCAGATTTATTTAAATTTGATGATTTCGTTAAAACAATTCCATTAGATAGACATGATCTTGAAATTAGTTATTTGACAGGATTAATTTCTAAAGAAAATTTGTCTTCCAAAGAGATTGAAGAATTATCGAACGAATTGATTAAAACAGGTAAAAAATTAAATATCACTCCTAATGACTTAGATAAATATTTATGGGAAATTGGAAATAGATTTTGTAATAAGAAAAGCTGTGAGATTTGCCCATTAAGAGAATTATGTCAAACAAAAAAGTCTGTGAAATAAAACACAGGCTTTTTCTATGAAAAAGTAATGTAGTAATCAATTTGTATTTAAATTTTAAGCTTAAAATATTTAGTTTATTTTTGTCTAGTGAATAATCATTATAAAAAAGTAAAAATTATTCATCATTTTAGCTCATAATTGTGATTAAAAATTGTATAATTCCATGAACGTATCAATAAGTTACGTAGATCTAATCAATTATAGGAAGGAAATACTATGCTAGAAAATAATAATATTAAAATGATAGAAGAAATTAAAAATGTAATTATAAGTAGTAGAAATAAAATAGCTTATGAAGTAAACAATACAATGTTACTAGCATATTGGAATGTCGGTAGAATTATTGTTGAAAACGAACAAAATGGTAATATTAAAGCTGAATATGGTAAACAAATAATGAAAGAATTATCAAAAGAATTACGAAAAATTTTAGGTTCGGGTTTTTCAGTTAGTAATTTATTTAATATGCGAAAACTGTATATTACTTATCCAAAATTCCAGACACTGTCTGGAAAATTAAGCTGGTCACATTATTGTGAACTATTAAGTATTGAAAATGATGATGAAAGAAGTTTTTATGAAAAAGAATGTGTTAATTCTAATTGGAGCGTTAGAGAATTAAAAAGACAATTAGAAACATCATTATTTGAAAGATTGTTATTATCAGATGGAGAAAATAATAAAGAAAAGGTTTATGAATTAGCAAAGGTTGGGCAAACATTAGCTAAACCAGATGACATTTTAAAAGAACCATATGTTTTTGAATTTTTAGATATTAAAGAACTAAAACCTATTTTAGAAAAAGATTTAGAAAGAAAATTAGTTCGTCATATGGAGAGATTCTTACTTGAATTAGGAAAGGGGTTTATGTTTGTTGGAACACAGCAGAGAATAACATTGAGCAATATTCATTATTATGTAGATATGGTTTTCTATAACAAAATTCTAAAATGCTATGTTTTAATTGATTTAAAATCAGGTGGAATGAAACCAGAATATGCAGGACAAATGAATATGTATCTCAATTATTATAATGCTGAGGTGAATGATGAATATGATAATAAACCGATAGGAATTATACTTTGTAAAAGCAAAAAATCAATAGATATGGAGTATGCATTAGGAGGATTGGCAAATAATATATTTGCTTCTACATACACATACTATATACCCAATAAAGAACAGCTTATCAGCGAAATAGAAAAAATTCTAAATTGAATAGAAAAAGTTTATTAAGATTAGTAATATTAACAATATTATCCTTAATTCCACTTATTATTTATAATACAGAATCTAATAAATTAAACTACTTTTTAGGTCTAACAATAATGCCATAATTGGGACAACTATCGGTTGGATATATTCAAAAATCAAGAAAAAAATCAGGGATTAACATTTTCCTTGATTTTTTCTTTTATATCATTTTCTAGAAATTAAAATCATCATTCATTATCTTTTGATTAATTCCATATACC
>CATLHA010000048.1 GCA_949948745.1 uncultured Caryophanales bacterium | reverse complement strand
TCCTTATTATCATAATTTAAGTTTTTAGACTGAAAACTGATGGTATCTATTTGATCTGGTAATGAAAAAGAATTCATAAGTATTATGGATAAGACTAAAACAATTCCCATCAAAGATAATGTTATTATCAAACCTTTTTTTAATATATTTTTGAACTTCCTTTTCATACTCTAGTCCTCCATCTTATCTTATATATCTATAGTATACCCCTCCCCCCCCCCAGGCGTTTTTGACAAGAGGTAACTTTTACAATTGAGAACTACTATTTCTTTTTATAGCCAATGCTTCATACATTGACTATTCATATAATAATTATCACTTATTTGTATGTACACACACTATTTGACAATTATCCTTTCTTTTTAGTTTTAATTATAATTTGGTATCACAGTAGCCTTAAATCCATAATAATTATTTAATGTCGTATTTGTTTTAAATGTTATTTTTATATAATTACCCGGAATTGTAATTGTTTCTGTCTTTTTCGTAGTTCCACCATATTTACCATATTGTTTATTTACACTATCATATAAATAAATATAATCAAATAATGTACTCTGTGTCTGATATTCTAAAATAACAGTTAAGGAAGTTGCTTCATAGAAAATATGCTCATCATATACTTGATTATCCAAAGAACTAGGATATGGGTTATGTTCTGATTCTATAATAACCTCATAATAAACCTTGGTAATTACTACATTTTCACTTGGCATCACAAAACTGTTTCCTTCTACTAATACTCCATTCATATAAAATGATTGAACTTGATAATTATTTGTAGTTTCACTTAAGATAATGTTAGTTTCTGAAACTGCACTTGATAAATTAGAAGTAATGTTAGCTGTATCAATAGTAATACTATAAGCAATTTGAACATCAGTAATTATTACATCATTATCTGGCATAGTAAAACTATTACCCTCTACTAATATTCCATTTAATTTAAACGAATAAATTTGATAATTATTTGTAGAGTAAGATAATACAATTGTAGTTCCTGGAACTGCTCTTAATAAATTAGAACTTATATTATTAGTTTCAATATTGATATTTCGTTCATATAGTTTCACATCAGTAATCACTACATCATTATCTGGCATAATGAAGCTATTATCCTCTACTAATATTCCATTTAATTTAAATGACTGAATCTGATAATTGTTTGTAACTTCTTTTAATATAATCTTTGCACCTGAATATGCCTCTAAACAGTTAGAATTTATATTTTCTGTGTCTATTGTAATATTATTCTTTGAAGACATTTTTCCTTTAATTACATCAGAATCAACAGACTTTGTTTCTATCATTAAATCAACCAAATCTGAAGTTTCATCAATATAATTAACAATAATTTGAGCATCATTTAAATTAGCTGCACCTTCAAACATTTTAGTATAATCTCCTGTATCTAGATTCAATATAGTAATTGTAGTTGATAAATTATGACATCCATAGAACATAGAGTTTGTATCCATTACATTTGACATATCAAAACCATTTAAATTTAGACTAGTAAGTAAATTACACATATAAAACATATGCCACATTGTTGTTACATTCCTAGTATCAAAGCTACTCACATCTAAAGTTTCTAATTTCATACATTGTCCAAACATATCACGCATAGTTTTAACTTTCGAAGTGTTAAAGTTTGAAAGATCCAAAGTGATAAGATTTTGACAATTTAAAAATAATGAACTCATATCTATTACATTAACTGTATTAAAAATTGAAAGATCTAAGTTTGTCAATCCAAGACAACTTTGAAACATAGAAGTCATTTCTGTTACCTTTGAAGTATCAAAGTTTTCTAAATTCAGATCTACTAAACTTTTACAATTAGAAAACATATTTTTCATATTTATAACGTTCAGTGTATTAAAATTTCCTAATTCTAAATTCTTAATACCAGAGCAACTACCAAACATAGATTCCATATTTTTCACATTCGATGTATCAAAGTTACTAACATCAATATTTAATAACTGACTACAATTATAAAACATGCTACTCATATCAATAACATTTGACGTATCAAAATTACTTAATTCTAGACTTTTTAAATTTGTACAAGAAGAAAACATATTGCCCATATTCGTTACATTCGATGTATTAAAATTACTTAAATTTAAGCCAGTTAAACTTACACAACTTCCAAACATATTATTCATATTAGTAACATTTGAGGTATTAAAATGACTAATATTTAATTCATCTAAACTAGCACAATTTAAAAACATTTGACCCATATTTTTTACATTCGATGTATTAAATCCATTTAAATTCAACTCTTTCAAACTACGACAATACCAAAAAATACCATAACAATTTTCTAAATCTCTTGTTGTAAAATTAGTAAAATTTATTTTTTGGAGACCACTATTATTACTAAACATATAGAGCATTGACGTTACACAATCACCATTTAAGTCACTCAAATCTATCTCTGTTAAATTTTTACAATTAGAAAACATATACTCCATATTAGTAACATGACTCGTATCAATACCTTTTATATTAATTTCAGAGACTTCACTATAGAGAAATAACATATGCATATTGATTACTTTAGAAGTATCAAAATGGCTAATATCAACACTTAAAGATTTAGTACCCATTCTATAAAACATCGAATCCATACTTGTAACATTCGAAGTATCCAAATATTTTAATCCCTCTAAAACTTCAAGTTTAGAAAATTCCTTAAATAGATTAGAACTATCCCTATTCGCGATAATTTCTCCATCCCCTTGAATATAAATAGTATGGGTTACCCCATCTTCATTTAAAACTAAATGCCCCATCACTCCAGAGTTACCATTTTCAGATAAATCCCAACTTTCTATAGAACCAGGAATATCATGAATACTATTTTCAATAAATATCTTTGTAGTAGAAGTTTTATATTTCCACATTTTTTCTTTACTACTAACCTTCTGTAATACTGGTTGAATATATTCATTAATGGTCCCATCAATAGATAAATTTACAGTTTTTCTTACCCACTCTGCAGTCAAAACAATATCTTCTTCTGGCATAGAAAAATAATCTTCGTTGATCATTTTAATAGATCCAGAATTAATTTTCCATCCCTTAAATTGATAATTTTCGCATTTAGGAACAGTTTTTTCCATAGAAACAATATCGAAAACCAAAACATCTTTATTAGATGGAATATTATCAACAACACAGCCATTTACTCCATTTCCATCATAAGTAATATGAAACATTCTTTTCAAAATTGGTGTTTTATCACTATTAATAGAATCTGTATCAGACCCGATTTTTACATTTATAATCTCCCTCTTATTCGTAGAAATAATGATATCTTCATTAAAAAATTCTTCTTTTAACTCTAAATCAATAGTAAGTTTTGCTTGAAAGCCAGAAGTAAGATTACTCAAATCCCAAATAACCGTTTGATTTTCTTTTTTGTATGAAATTCTACCCTGATTTGCCTTAATATCATTCATACTATTAATGTTAAAATAAGTAGAGTCAATGTAATCAGTAATATTAAATTCACTATAAGCTACTCTAATCGTTGAAGCTTCAATTAACTTCTGATTTAAATTATTACTATTCGCTACAATTTGTCTATCAGTAATTTTCCTAAGAGGTGATAATGTATTTTGCCCCATTTCAAATTGAATACCATTTACTACTAAATATGGATATTCTTTTTTTAAATATTTAAAATAACTTTCTTCACTTGGAGTATCAACATTTGGATATCCATCTGTAAAAAATAACACTACAACATCTCGATTTTCTTCTTTAGTATAATTTTTTAATACCTCATTCACGTTTACTAATGCCTGATAATAATTTGTAGAACCTTCACTAGTTAAAGAATTAATATTAGATAAAATAACTTCTTTATCATTTGTTAGTTCAGACAAAATTTGAGAATTGGTATTAAAAGAAATTAGAGCTACCCGATTTTGATTATTTTCAAGATGATTATTAATTAATTGGATCATTCCCTCTTTTAATTTTATTAATTTTTCTCCTTGCATAGATAAAGAGGTATCTAATACAAAAATAATATCTGTATATGGATTATTCTTTCTTTCAATTGTATCTACATCAAAAGTAATCTGTGCTTTTTTCTGACTTATCCATTTTGCACTTTTTTCTACTTTCCATGATCCTGGTTCTTTCTTATTGTAATTTAGCTTTTCAGAAGTAAAACTTACACTTTTCACTGGTTCTATTAAAGCAAAAGAACTATATAGAAGCCCAGTCATTGTAAGTAATATTCCAACTATCACTACAAATATGATTAGTAATTTGCCTGGTACTATTGGCATACTCTTTTTCATAGCTAGCCTCCTATATTATCTACTAACTATAGTATACCCCCCCCCAGGTGTATTTTTCAAGAAAAAAAATTAACATATAGTAAACTTATTAAAAAAGATATCTGTATTTTCTCTTTCTACTAAAGAAGTACACTTTTTATTTTCTTGAAATTTCTTCATATCAAAAATCATGGAATCACCTTTTTAGATTTTATAATATCATAGAAAGAAAAAAGAGAATAAATAAAAATCTATTCTCTTCCCTCTATTCATTAATAATCCCTTGAATTTGGTTTTTTATTTCTTCCTTATAATTTTCTAAATCTTTTTTATACTGTTTGATTTGTTCTTTGTAATTCTCAATTTCATATTCTTGATCACTAATTTTAATATTTAAATTATCAATTTCTTCCTCTTTTTGATTTATTAACTCTTGATACTCAAATATTTCTTTTTCATAAGAATTTTCTAAATTTTCTCTTTCTTCTTGTAAGACTCTTTCATTAGATGCTTTTATTTTTTCTATATTCTCACTAGAAGTAATTATTGTAATATTCATAGTTTGAAAGACACTATAATCATAGAATTTTTTGTTACGTAAACTATCTAAAACAAGTTCTCTCATAGAAGAATTAGAAGTATTAAAATAATTGTTTTGGATGACTCTTAAATCTTGATTTTCATGAAGTACAAAAAATACGTTTTGAAATTCTTCATAATGCTCTATTTGAAATAATACGATATCCTTTTTATTTTCATCTTCAACATAAGTTACTTTTCCATGATTTCCATGAATAGAAAAATGAAGATTATCATTCATAGAAAATTCTTCTTCTACAGTCTTAATTGTATAACGGTCTTGAATATCAAAAGGAACTTCAGATTCAAAATCAACCATAGAAAATTCAAGCACACTAACTCCTGCTCCTATTCCTAACATAATTAAAGAAATCATAAAAATTCTAAAAATAGATGCCACCTGATTTTTTCTATCAACAATGATATTAAATAAAATTCTAATAATTAGATAACTAATAATAATACCACTAATAATGATAGGTAAAATCCCAAAGAAATAAACATGTTCAAATAGAATTAAATAGATATCTATAATTGAAAATACAATTAATAGAACAAAGAAAAATAAAAATGGAATAATAAAACAAAGAAGAAAAAATTTTACAAACAATGCTACAAGAGAAATTAATTTTTTCAAAACAATTGAAGAAATACTTATCTCTTCTTTTAATTCACTTTGTCTTACTTCTTTTTTTATCTTTGTATTTGAAATTTTTTCTTTTTCAGTTGAATGTTCTATCACTATAGGTTCCTTTTTTTCTTCTAAAGAAATATCTTCATTTTCTTCTTCCTTTCTGTTTTCTAATCTTTCTAAAAATAATTTCTTATATAAATAATAGAAACAGATAAAAATAAAAATCAAATAAGAAATGTATAAAACAAAATTCCATATTGGACATAAAATATTTCCTATCGTTTTTCCAAAACTTAAGAAGATTTCTTCTCCTAAGTAATGAACATAATCAACAGGTATTTGAAAACAACAAAGGATTAAAATTAAAATAATTAATTCTAAGATTGTTTTCATTTTCTTTTTAAATGACAAAGATTCAAAAAGGACAACACTTCTAGAAAGAACATCTAAAACTTCTTGAATTCCATTGCTTATTGTAGATTGATTTTTTTCATGTTTTGATATTTCTTTAATATCATCGTTCGTAAGATCATCCAAACTACATTGAAATATTTTACAAAGAGATAATAATTTATCCATTTCTGGATAAGTTTGACCAGATTCCCATTTGGAAACTGCTTGTCTAGAAACATCTAATTGATCTGCTAATTGTTCTTGAGAAAGCTTATGCTCCTTTCTCAGTTTTTGAAGCTTTTCACTAAACTTCATTTCCATCACCTCGAGATAATCGTATTATAAAACCCAGTTGCGATACTATCGTTTTTTAGTTGCATTTTGTCAAATTTCAGTTGTTTTTAGTTGATTTTTTTTATAATTAGAAAAAGAATTCTTAAATTACTAAAAATTCTTTTACTCTACCCTTATTCTCATCATAGAACTAGGTTCTATCATCTCATCCACTTTCAATTTTAATATTTCTTCAGGATGACATGCTTTCTCTACAACTTCCATATTTTCGTTATAAATTTTATCTACTACAAAAGAAATTTCTTTTCCACTAGGCATAAATATTTCTACTTCAGTACCTGGCTCAAAATAATTTCTTTCAGAGATTGTAACAATATGATTTTCTTTATCATAATCAAGAACATATGCTAGGAAATCTTGATTGGATAATTCCTGTCTTCCTGTATAATATTGATCATTTTCATCTGCCATATGAGTGAAATAATGTGTACTATTTTCACGATTGGCAACTCTAGATAAAATTCTTTTTTGTCTTTCTAACAATTCATCAGTCAAAGTACCATCATAACAAGCATCAATAATTTTACGATAACTAGACATTACAGTCGCTAAATAATAATGACTTCTCATTCTTCCTTCTACTTTTAGACTAGCTACACCAATTTCAATCATATCTTTAATATGTTCTGCCATATTTAAATCTTTTGTTGCCATCGTAAATTTATGATTATCATCACTATCAATATCAAAGGCAAATCTACAAACCTGACTACATCCACCACGATTAGAATCCCTATTTGTTAAATAATTAGATAAAGTACATCTTCCACTAAAGAACGTACACATAGCCCCATGAATAAATACTTCAATGTCACATCCAGTACCCACTAATTCTTTTATTTCTTCCTTCGATAATTCTCTTGCAGGAACTACTCGACTAACTCCTTCTTTTTGAAAGAACTTTACAGTTTCAACATTAGTTGTAGAGTTTTGTGTACTTACATGAACTTCTACATTTGGAAAGTTTTTTCGAATATAAGAAATAATAAATGGATCAGATACAATAAAGGCATCAATCCCAGCATCCACTGCTTTTTCTAAGTAATCATAAATTCCATCAATATCTTCGTTATGAAAAACTATATTTACCGTTTGATAAACCCTTTTACCTAAAGCATGAGCAAAACTACAAGCTTCTTTAATTTCTTCTATGCTAAAATTAGTGGCATTGGCTCTTAGACTATACTCCCTACCACCAATATATACAGCATCAGCTCCATATAAAAGTGCAATCTTTAATCTTCCCAAATCCCCAGCAGGAGATAATAATTCTATTCTTTTATTTTTTTTCATTAGAATCTCCCTTCTTTACTTTATAGACTGTTTTCTTATAAAAAAAGTTCGTACTATCTCCAATAAGCTGATTCATATCAAGAATAATTTGTTCCTTTTCTTCACTCGTTATATCAGAAATATGATTTAAAATATAAGAAAATTGGTCATATACTTTTTCTCCTATTTTAAAGTCAACTTCTTGCACATCTAAAACCCCATATGAAATATTATTTTGAATCATATCAAATAAAGGTCTTGTTCCATTAATTAATTTTCCAAAAAGAATCGATGCACCATCTTTATTCTCTTTTAACAAATATTGTTCTTCTTTTTCTTTTAAATGATAGATACGATTTTCTTTATTCTTATCAATGGATTTAAAATAATTAGAAAGTAAACTTCTTCTAGAATGGGACATAATGGGATATCCAAATACTTGAACCATTAAATTCATAGAAGTCCTTTGATTAATGTCTAATATTTCTTCTAAAGTAATTTCATTAGCCAAATATCCATACTTAACACCTTTATCGTAATAATAATTACAAGTATTATAATTTGTTACCATATGTGTTTGATGCCATACTAAATCAATAGAAATATCATAATTTTTCACAATATTTAATATTCCAAGATCATAATATAAGACTCCCAAAATAGGTAGTTTTGATAATTCAACTAACTTATCTTTTACATCTTCTAATTCACTATTAAAAATATTTTTATTCATCGCAACAAAAATATTAGTATCCTGACTTAGTTCTTTAATTTTTTCTAAACTAAGACTCGGATAATTTATACAATAATCCTCTAAACCAAAAATAAAGGTATCAGCACCTTTATTTTTATATAAATCTAAATCTTTTATATCCTTAGGAATTATTATAAACTTCATAATAATCACCCCTTGTGCTTAATTAGCCCTATTATAACACATTTTTCTTTACTTTTAAACGGTTTTTCTTCTCCCATGGAAGAGGAAGTTCAGACAATGTTGTCTGTATATTAAATTCTTTTGTACTTCCATCAATATAAGTAACTAATTGATGAACATCAGTACAAGGCTTTCCCTGATCATTAGTGGTTGGAGTTTTAGAAACTATTTCAACTTTTTCTATATAATCATGATTACACATACTATCTATTGGAGATAATCTTTCTTCTTCCTTTAACCCATGTTTTTTCTTATAACGAAGTCTATTTTCTTTATCCTTTTCAAGACGAACCATTTCTTTTTTTAATAAATAATCTAAATAATCAAAAGATTTTATTTTTCCATATACTGTTTTTATGATATTCATAATTCTTTCCTTTCAGCAATTGCTAGTCCATCTCCAATGGATAAAAATTTAACATCATACTTTTCATTTTTCTCTAAAAAATCATGGTATTCTCTAATTTTTCGAACCAAACCACGAAGATTTCTACTCATGTCCTGTTCATTTTGTCCTACTAAACCATGAAACTCCATATTATCTGTAATGATAGTCCCATTACCAGTTAATCTTCTTTCAAATTTTTCAAAAAAATGAATATTCTGTCCTTTTGCTGCGTCTAAAAAGATTAAATCATATGTATCATCTAATTCAACATCTAAAGCATCGTTAAATATTAAAGTAATTCTATTTTCTAAATCGAATTTCTTTATATTTTTAATAGCCTCCATATATCGTTCTTGATCTCGTTCAATAGTTGTAATTTTAACATTTGGATTAGATAGTGCCATCATAATAGCAGAATATCCAATTGCTGTTCCAACTTCCAAAATATTTTTTATTTGATGATTGGCAACAAATCTTGTTAGATAATCAATTCCAGCATCTGTCATGATTGGTACTTTATTTTCTAATGCATACTTTTTTATATCTCTAATTTGACTATAAATTTTTTCGTTCATGTTTCCTCCTAGAAACCTTGATTCACACTTTTAAGTTCTGCTTTTTTTGCTTCAAAGGAAGCAGAATTATCATAAAAGAATGTTTCTAATGTTTGAATATTGGCAATAAAGTACAAGTAAGAAGTATCTGCAGGATTAACTGCTGCTTCAATACTCGTTTTTGAAACTGCACAAATTGGTCCAATAGGTAATTTTCCATTCATCGTACCATTCGTTAATCTAGTATT
Source organism: uncultured Caryophanales bacterium (assembly GCA_949948745.1). Taxonomy (GTDB): domain Bacteria; phylum Bacillota_I; class Bacilli_A; order RF39; family UBA660; genus Alloscybalousia. The sequence goes on along the minus strand of CATLHA010000048.1, from coordinate 2,528 downwards.
ATATGGATTTTGTGTTTTAAACTGTGCTGCAGTAACTACTTGTTTTGGATTATCTATCTTTAAAGCATATCTTGTAGTAACATCACTTCCAAGTGACATATTTGCCTTTAATCGATTATAAAAAACACTAGCTACCCTACTTCTATCTGATACAGTAGAACTTTCTTTTTCTACCATAGAAGCAAGTGTCAATATTTGATGAATAGAATAAGTACTTTTTTCTATTTGTTCTTTATATGGTGTTAACTCTTTATCCATTTGATTTAACATTTTATCAAAGATATATTCAACACTAACATCCTTGTTCGTTAAACTATACGTATTTGGAAACAAATATCCCTCTAAGCCATAGTAAATACCCTCTTGTAAAATCTCATCTGTAAGAAACCAATATTTTTCTATTAATTGGTTTAGATATTCTCGATTTGTTGCTTTTTCAATGACATCATCAGAAGTATTTGAAGTATTCCTACTAATAATATCTGCAATTTGTCTCATATTTAATCCTTCTTGAAATGTAATTTGAATTTCATTTGGATTTTTTGTACTTCCTTTTCTTAAAATTTCAACAATTTCCTCAGTACCCATACTCTTAGATAGACTATAGTATCCAGCCTTCATATCAGAAATTTTAAATAATTTTACATATAAAAGAAAGAACTTCTCATTTCGAATCAATTCATCTTCCTTTAATATCTTAGCAATTACTGTACTAGAAGAATTTGCAGGAATCTCAAGTTCAATTAAAGTTTTATCACTAGATACTGGACTAATCATATGCTTATACATAAAGCAAAGTCCAACGATAACAACAGTCAATAAAACTACTACTGCTAAGGCAATATTTCTAAATATTTTCATTCACTTCACCTACCAAAAAAAAGAGCAAGATTATTGCTCGTTTCCTTCGTTTGCTGCAGATTCCTCAGCTTCTTGCATCTTCTTGCGAACTTCCTCTTGAATTGAATCCAAAATTGCTTCTACAACTTTCCATTCTTTCTCTGTTTCAATAGGTTCAAAACCAGAATTTAAATCATTTGGATGATATACTGCTGCATATGCTTTAATGCTTCCATCTTCTTCATAAGTGTTATCTGTATAAGCTATATAGCTCTTTCCTGTTTCCTCACTATCAAATGTGAATAGTACATTACAAGTAATTTCTTTTCCATCCTCTGTAACCATTTTAAAAGTATTTTCGTTCATTTTTATCTTTCCCTTCTATCTAAATAACTCTGCAATATAATTGTCGCAGCTAAACTATCAATTACCTTTTTTCTTTTTTTTCGGCTAGTGTTATTAGAAATTAGTAAACTTTCTGCTTGCCTAGTTGTAAGTCTCTCATCCTGCATATGAACAGGAAGTTTAGTCGCATCTTCTAACATTTTTTGAAAACGAAGACAAATTTCTCCACGTTCTCCTACCGAATTATTCATATTCTTTGGAAGTCCTAAAACTAGTTCTTTTACATTCTTTAATTTGATTTCCTCTATTACTTGGGGAATCAAACTTTCATAATCTTCATTATGATGTAAGATTTTATAACTAGTCGCAATCATTCCAAGTTCATCTGATAAAGCAAGTCCTAATGTCTTAGTTCCTAAATCTAGTCCTAAATACCTCAAAACAAATCACCTCATCATCTATGGATAGTTTATCATTATTTTGAAATATTCGCAAGAGATTTAGAACTTTTAGTATTAACAAATTAGTCATAGTCAAGATAGATATAAATTAAAAGAAATACCAAATTCCAGTACTTCTTAAAATATTCATTTCAAAACATATGGATCTGTACTAGTTCCTGTCCCAATTACTTGTGTATTAACTTTTAAATTAATCACTGGTTTTAAATAAAGTCTATAACTACCAGAACTATCCACATCATAATCCCATAATTCTCCTATGGAACTAATCCCCCAACCTCTAATAGTTGTTCCATTAATTCCTGCAGGGCTCATTGTCCAATTTGCTGTTTTTGTATTTAAATAATAATTGCTACCTTTACTATAATATCCTCCAGCATATAAACCCTCATCATAACTAATCAATCCTATTTTTGAATTTACTATTCCATATCCGTTTAAATCTGTTTTACACCTAAAACTTGGTGTATAACTTGTATAAATGTTCATAGAAACATTTCCTGATGTAAAGTCATTACTAGTTTTAACCTTAGCTTGTTCACAATAAGTTCCTATTTCAATTTTATCATCATAGTCTTGTAAATTATCTGTATACCACTTCTCTAGTATTGATTTCACTTCGCTATTTGTATAGTACATATTACGATAATCATTCATAGTAGATGTAAATTTTAATGAAGATGAAATTGTATCATTCATAACCAATCTCACTGTTCCATTTTCATTAATACGAACAATTCTCCAAGTTTGTCCAGCAAATGATACATAATTATTTTCTACATTTATCCTTCTCATGGTTACCGTTGGTTAAACGCTAAAATTAAACTTGATTTAGGTGTTGTTTATTCTGATAATTATGCTCACAAGATTTGTAAATATTTA
>CATLHA010000047.1 GCA_949948745.1 uncultured Caryophanales bacterium | reverse complement strand
TCCTTATTATCATAATTTAAGTTTTTAGACTGAAAACTGATGGTATCTATTTGATCTGGTAATGAAAAAGAATTCATAAGTATTATGGATAAGACTAAAGCAATTCCTATCAAAGATAATGTCATTATCAAACCTTTTTTTGATATATTTTTGAACTTCTTTTTCATAATCTAGTCTCCCATCTTATACTATCTATTTCTATTATACTCCCTAATTTTCAAGTAGAAAAATTAACAAAAAGTAAACTTTTAAAAAATGCTCTAGGAAACCTACACACATTATTTCATATACTATACTAGGTGAATGCGATGTTTAATAAAAGAAAAAACAGCCATGGTTTTTTTTGTAACTGTGACTGTTGTAAAACAAAAAGAAAAACAAGTCTTTTATATATGGGACTCTTATTATCCTTTCTAATTATTTTAATCTATCAATGCATATTTACCATCTTTGTAGTAACAAGATTTAATGCATTTCTATGTTTTTTATTCTTAATGCTTGTATTAATTGGCTTTTTTAGAATATTATTTTAAAGCACCTAATCAATTTCTTCCTTGATGAGGTGCTTTTAATTTCCAATTCTCCAATCTATCATGATAACAAATTAAATTATGGACAATATGCATATTTTCTAATTCATTGTCTCCAAATTCTATTCTTTCTGGCATATGAATCAATGACATTAAAAGATGAAATTCATCTTTATTAAGTTCATATTTAGATTGATAAATCTCTAAAAAAGAATCTAATGTAGTATCTCTCCAATTATTTCTATAAAAATTCTCTAAGTCATAAACAGGAGAATTTATTCTTGCTGAATCAAAACTAATAAAATACAGATTTCCATTTTCTATAAAATGATCTCGTTTCAAATTTCCATGAGTCATTACATATCTCATCTTTCTTTTATCTTTCATAATATCATACCATTTTTCTATCTGTATTTTACTTTCTGTCAAATGAAAATATATTAAAGATAAATTTCTAATCAATTGATAATGACTAGGAGACATATAATTCTCAGTTTCAATCATATCATGTAAATTATGATAATACTGTATTAAATAGTCTTGCCTTTTTCTAAGAGTTTCAAATATTTCCTTAATTTTATCCAAATCTACTGTTTTATAAAAAGTAGTTTTCGTATGAAGAATACTAAGTAGATAAATAAAATCTTCTACTCTTTGTTCTTCGGGTAGATAATAATCTTCAATGTATGGATAAAGAATATATTCTGAGTCCGCCTCTGTTAATAAATGAGGCAAGTTTTTAAAGTCTCTAGTTAACAAATATTCATACACTGAATAATAATTACCTTTCTTTAACACATATTTATTATCATTCGTCGTAATAATATCTACTTTATTTTTTTTCTGATATCTAATAGGATGAATTCCATATTTTAAAAGAAATTCTGATTTATTCATTAGAACAAGGAATTATAATCTTACTTCCCACTTTAATATCAGATAAATCATTATATAAAGAAACAAAATCTCTATTTGTATGATATTTATCCAGAATAGAGTCTACTGTATCACCCTCACGGACAATATAAACATAGTAAGTAACAAAAGTTTCTTCTTGATTAATACTAGAAAAAATAGATGGTACTGCTTCATTTACAGAAACTACTTCCTCTAACTGTTCCACATTATCTTCTTTTAATACAGCAGTAGTAGGCGCAACAGGAGTAATTTTTTCCTCTTTTAATACTTCTTTTGCTGCCTCTTCTACTTCATCTCTTTTGCTTTCCACTGGTTCTTCTTTTTGTTCTATAAAATCTACTACTTCTTTTTCTTCTTCTCTAACACTTTCTTCTAATTCTAGTTCTTTAATTTCTTCTATTTGTTTGTCTACTTCTTCTAAAATAGTAGAATCTAAAGAATCAACTTCTTCCTTCTCTACTTTTTCTTCCACTTTACTAATCTCCAATTCTACGTTAATTTTTAAATCCTCTTCATTAATGATTTCAAAATAAAAGTCGTGAATATTAATATCTGCATTGGTAATGTCATATTTATTATCTACTTCTATAGTAAATGGAAGTGTATATTGAAATGTTTCTTCTAATTGACTAGCTTCTGTCATTTTATAAGAACCCTCAACCAAAATATCTCCCTCAATAGTTTCACTTTCTGTCACCTTCAAAGTATGCTTTACTTCAATATCTGTAATTTCTGCAATCATAGTTTTAAAATGAATTGTTTTACTAAAAGGTATTACCTTTTTCATGACTATCCCTCTTTTCTATTTCACTATATGAAAGAAATTAAAAAAAAAGACTAATTAAGTCTTTTTATTGGTCTTTATTTTTCTTAATTACCATTTGATAGTTCTCAGTAAAGCTATTTTCATTCTCATTAGGATCCATTTCTAATAATCTATCTAGTAATATTTTTGCTTGTTTTCTTACTTTTCCACGTGCTCCAGATTTAAGTTGTGAACAAAAAGTTGTAATTAACAATGCCCTATGATAAGCTTCTTCTCCGTCCATATTTTCTAACAACTCTCTATCTTTATCTGAAATTTCAGCATTCCCAGCAGGATTTTTAAACACATTTGGAAATCTATTAATTAAATAAGAAATACTAGCAATCGCATGTTTAGGATTAACACGAACCTGTGTTTCATCATTATTAAACAAGTAAGAAAGATAATAATGATCATATTTAACATATTCTAATAAATCACAAGAACGATAAGTTCCACTAGGTAATCCATGAAGAGTCGCTTCTTTATTTCCCCATTCAGCAACCAAAGGAATAACATTCTCTCTTGGCAAAGAAGCATAAGTATTGAAGTAATCAATTAAATCATTTGCCATTCCTTTTATTTCTTTACTGTTATAATCAAATCTTGTCCTTCCAACAATCTCCCTTGCTTTATCAAAAACAGAAGAATCTGAAATTAAAAAGTCATCATCAACTGTCAAATTATATAAAACAGAATACCAAAGTCCTTGAGACTCCTCATCTGTAAATTGAGCTATAATTTCATCTTCATCAAATTCAAGCAATTGACTTTTAATCAAGCAATAATCTAATATTTCTAGGATCATTTTTCTTACCTCTTTTCTTTTTAAATAATACTTTATAAATATCTAAATATCGATCAACCAAAACAAATTTCATTTCTTGTTTAATTTCCTCTGGAATTTCTTCCAAATCTTTTTCGTTAGCACTTGGAATAAAAACGATTTTAACAGCATTTCGGTGTGCTCCAATTACTTTTTCTTTTAATCCACCAATTGGAAGAACCTTTCCTCTTAAAGTCATCTCACCAGTCATCGCAATATTTGTTGGAATAGCATAATCTGTAAGTAAAGATAATAATGTTGTAGTTAAAGAGACACCAGCACTAGGACCATCTTTAGGAATGGCACCTTCAGGTACATGAATATGAACATCATATTTTTCAAATTTTTCATAATCAATATGATATTTATCAAAATTTGATTTTAAATAGTCAAAGGAAAGTTGGGCAGATTCTTTCATGACATCTCCCAATTGACCAGTCATTATAATTTTTCCAGTTCCAGGAAACATTACAGCCTCAATTGGTAAGATATCTCCACCAAATGGAGTATAAGCAAGACCGTTAACAACCCCAACACGCTCTATAATATCATTTTCATTAAATAAATACTTCTTCTTTCCTAAATACCTTTCAATATTATAATCGGTTACTTCATATTCTTCATTTTTCTTTTCCAAGATTTTCTTCTTTACTATTTTTCTTAAAATACTCGCAATATTTCTTTCTAAGTCACGAACTCCAGCCTCTTTAGTATAATTTCTAATAATTGTCAAAATAGCAGAATCACTAAATTTAACATCTTTCAATTTTAGCCCATGTTCTTTAATTTCTTTTGGTAAAAGATAATTTTTCGCAATATCTAGTTTTTCATATTCTGTATAAGAAGATAATTCTATAATTTCTAATCGATCCCTTAATTCTGGAGGAATCTGATCATAATAGTTAGCAGTAGTAATAAACATGACTTTACTTAAATCGAATTCTTCTTCAATATAATGATCGGAAAAAGCCTTATTTTGTTCTGGATCTAATATTTCTAATAATGCACTAGCAGGATCTCCCTTAATATCTCTAGTCATCTTATCGATTTCATCAATAATAAATACTGGGTTTGAACTTCCTGCTTTTTTCATTCCTTGAATTACTAAACCTGGAGCTGCGCCTACATAAGTCCTACGATGTCCAACAATTTCTGCTTCATCATTAATTCCGCCAACAGAAATTTTTGTACATTTACGATTTAGACTTTCAGCAATGCTTTTCGCTAAAGATGTTTTACCAACACCTGGAGGTCCAACCAAACAAATAATTGGACTTTTTAAATCTTTCGTGTTTTGTTTTACTGCAAGATACTCAATAATTCTTTCTTTTACTATGTCAAGACCATAATGAGAATCATCTAAGACATCTTTTACCTTTCGAAGATCTTTATTGTCTGTTGTATAATTTTTCCAAGGCAAGTCTAATAACCAATCAATATAATTTCGAATAATACCAACCTCTGGAGAATTTGGATTGCTAGTTTCATATCGATTAATTTCTAATAATAATCGACTTTTTATTTTTTCAGAACAATTTAACTTTTTAGTTCTATCACGTAATTTTTCAATATCACTATCTTTATCGTTGATATCACCTAATTCTTCTTTAATAACACGAATCTTCTCACGTAAAACATATTCTTGTTGAGCAAGATCAATATCATGAGAAAGTTTTTCATCTATTTTTTTCTCTATCTCTAAAATATCAATATCATTTTTAATATCTTCCATAATCATAAGACTACGCTTTGTTGGATCAATTTCTAAAATATAAAGCAACTTTCTATCATAAGAAATAGGTAGAGATGGTGTAATTAAATCAGTCATTTGTTCCAAACTGTTCACACCAACCAACTGTTCTAAAACAGAATTTGGATAATTAGTATCATCAATATAAGATTCTAATAAGTTCATCATCTTTCTAGTATAAGCAATTTCTTCTTTTTTATCATTAATAACAATATCAGTATCTACTACTTGTGCTGTTAAAGTGTGATCTTCTTCTAAATAAGACTCTACATGAACTCTTTTCATACCGTATACAGAAATTCTTGTCTTTCCATTCGGCATATCAATTCTCATACGAATCTGACCTAAAACAGCATATTCAGGTAATTTAGATGGCGAGATTCCATCTAATGGTAATGATGGATGAACAATCAATAATTGACTATTATAATATCCTTCAGAAATAGAAATTAATTGTTTATCTTCCATACCATTAAATTCTAAACGTATTTCATTGAATGGAAAAAGAACCATGTTATGAAGCAATAATACAGGTAATTTCGTCATATTCATGGTTCTTCACATCCTTTAAAAACTATGTTTTTTATTATAGCATCAAGACCTAAAAAAGCAACAGAATTATACAATATTTTACAAATAATTTTCTAAAAAATGGAAACAAAAAAGAGACTATTTATTAGCCTCTTTTAATACTTCAATAACTTTTCTCATTTCAAGATCATACTTTAACATTTCACGCCCACCGAATTGCTTTAAGAAATCTTCTTCCGTCATATGATATTTTTCAGTTACATTCTTGATTTCTTCATCAATATCCTTATCAGTAACTTCAACTTTTTCTAATTTTACAAGTTCTTCTAACATTAAACGATATAAAACATGTTGGTAAGCATCCTTTTCCATTTGATCTCTTAATGCCTGCTCATCACTATTAGTGAATTTCAAATACATATCAAGATTTAATCCTTGCATTTGTAATTGATGAGAAAACTTATGAATCATATTATCGATTTCATCATCAACCATTTCTTCAGGAATATCAACTTCAACGTTCTTTCCAATCTCTTCTAATAGTTTATCAAGATATTCATTTTCAGCATCCATTTCCTTATTAGCTTTGATACTTTCTTCAATCTCTTTTTCTAATTTTTCTTTAGTATCTACACCTTCCATACCTAAATCTTCAAAGAAATCTTGATCTAATTCTCTTTTTTGTTTTTCTTTAATTTCATTAACTTTAACTTTAAATACTACTTTTTGTCCCTTTAAATCCTCAGCCATATAATCCTCTGGGAATGTAATATCTAAATCTTTTTCTTCTCCAGTTTTCATTCCAATCATTTGTTCTTCAAATCCTGGAATAAATGTATTACTTCCAATTTCTAAAGAATAGTTTTCTCCTTTTCCACCATCAAAAGCAACTCCATCCTTGAATCCTTCAAAATCAATTACTGCGATATCTCCATTTTCTAAAGCACCATCTTTAGTAACTAATTCTGTATATTTTTCTAATAAATGACCAATCTCATGTTCAATTTCTTCTTTTTCAACTTTTACTGCTGACTTCTTTACTCCTAATCCTTTATATTTTTTTATTGTTAAAGCTGGTGCAGTAATAATTGTAAATAAAAATTCTACATGTTTATCATCGATAGATTTAATATCTACTCTTGGTTGCACAACTGGAATAATTTCCTTATTTTCATCCATAGCTTTCTTAAAAGCATCTTGAATTAATGACTCAGCTGCATCAATAAATAAAGACTCTTTTCCAAATTTCTTTTCAAATATATTTCTTGGACATTTACCTTTTCTAAATCCATCTACATTAACTGATTTTACTTTTTCTTTAAATGCTTTATCCAAGGCATTTTCCCATTCTTTACCTTCAATTGTAATAGTAATTTCTTTTTTATTCTCTACCTTATTATTTTTTGGCATAATACTTTCCCTCCAATATGCTTAATATTATACAAAAATTCTTGATTTGTTTCAAGAATTTAACAAAATTTCTTTTTAAAGAAACAAATTTTTTGAAAAAAAGAAAATATCCGAATGATATTTTCTATTTAATATCAGTAATTTCAATCTGATAAGAACCATTTGGGCTCTCTACTGTAATAACATCCCCAACTTTATGATTCATAATTGCTTGTGCAATTGGTGATTCATTAGAAATTTTTCCAACAAATGGATCTGCTTCTTGACTACCGACAATTTTGTATTCATCACCATCATCTTCATCATCGTCATCAACGTATTTAATAGAAACAGTACTTCCAATTCCTACTGTACCATTAGATACTTCTTCTATAATTTCATAATTTTCAAGCATAGATTCGATTTTTTTAATTCTACCCTCTAAAACTGCTTGTTCATTACGTGCTGCATCATAATCTGCATTTTCACTTAAATCACCTAATGCACGAGCTTCTTTAATTGCTTGAATATTAGCTGGTCTCTTTACATTAACTAATTCATCTAACTCATTTTTCAAGTCTTCAAGTCCTTCTTTAGTTAAATAAATGGTTTTCTTTCCGCTCATAATTTCACCTCTTTTAAAATCCTTCTACATGTTATCACTTTTATTTGATGTTGTCAAGTATTTTTTGTTAACACTTGTATTGTTTTTTTCTACCATATGATATTAATACCTAAAATATTAATAATCTATTTCACTAGATAACTTTAAAAAATACTCATCTGTCATACCAGCAATGTAATCAATTACAATTCGCTTATTATCTGTATTTTTTATATAATCAGGATTTGCATCTTTCAAATACACTTGATAAATATCACTTTCTAGATTATTTTCATTCAAGTCATCCAAACATTTTTGATAAAGCTTATTCATAGAAGAACGATAAAAATCTAGTCTTTCTTTTGTATTTGCTTTTCTATAAATATTAGTATAATTAAATTCTTTTAAATCAAATAGTGCTTGATATACCTCTTTACTCATTGAAATATATGGCTTATCTAAACTATTCTCAATAATATCACGAATTAAAGTATTTACAATAGAAGCATTAGTAACACCGAGTATCTTTTTAATATTATTTGGGATATCATCTCTAGTAATCATCCCTATTTCAATCGCATCTTCAATATCACGACCAATGTATCCAATCATATCACTAATTCTAACAACACAACCTTCTAAAGTCATAGGCCTTAATTTTTTCAAAACATCATAGTCCTTATAACAAGCTTTATATTCCTCTAAAAAAGATTCTTTTGTCTTTTTCATAGGTTCATAAATATTTTCTAAAATTTCTCCATTATGACATAGAATTCCATCCAATACCTGTATGGATAAATTTAATCCAAACTGACTTTTTTCAAGATTCATATAAACTCTGACTCCATGTACATTATGCATAAATATCTCATTTAGTTCCCTTTTTGATATTTCATTTAAAATTGCTTCCCCAGTATGACCAAGCGGGGTATGTCCAATATCATGTCCTAATGCAATTGCTTCAATTAAATCTTCATTTAAATTTAATGCCCTACCAATTGTACGTGCAATTTTACTTACAAGTTGAACATGAATAATTCTTTTACTTAAATGATCATTTTTTGAAAAAGAAAACACTTGTGTTTTATTTAAATATCTCGTATAAGAAAAAGCATGAATAATTCGATCTGTATCATGATAAAAAGATGGTCTAATTTCCTTTTCATCATTTTCATCTTCAAATCGAATTGCTTGACCAGATAAACAAGCATATGGACTAAGACCATGTTCCTTATTTAAGAAATTTGTCTTAACTTCATTTAACATTTCATTTGTCATATTGATACTCCTCACTATTACATATATACCCTAACTAACAAAATATTATAAAGAAAAGAAAGCAAAAAGAAAAGAAAAACTCACAGTTTTAAGAATTTTTCTTTCTAATTTCATTTACCTCTTCATTTTCTAAGTATTCATCATATGGTAATCTTCTATCAATAATTCCATTTTTAGGTAAGATTTCAATGATACGATTAGAAACTGTTTCTATAAACTGATGGTCATGAGACGCGAATAATAATTCAGAATTATATTTAATCAATCCATTGTTTAATGATGTAATACTCTCTAAATCTAAATGGTTCGTTGGTTCATCTAAAATAAGCATATTACTTGCTTCTAACATACATTTAGATAACATACAACGTGCTTTTTCTCCTCCTGATAACACTGGAACTTTTTTAAATACATCTTCACCAGAAAATAACATTCTTCCTAAAAATCCACGAAGTACTGTTTCATCATCAATCTTATAGTACTGACCAATCCACTCCATAATAGATTGATTCTTTGTAAAATATTCACTATTATCTTGTGGAAAATAACTCTTAGTAATGGTTTTACCCCAAATAACTTCTCCACTATCTGCTTCTATTTCACCCATTAAAATCTTAAATAACGTTGTCTTTGCAATATCATCGCTACCAACGAAAGCAATCTTATCACCTTTTAAAACCATAAAAGAAACATTATCTAATACTTTTCTTCCATCGATTGTCTTTGAAAGATTAGTAACTGTAAGAATCTCTTTCCCACTAACCTTCTCTGGAGTAAAATCAATATATGGATATTTTCTAGAAGATGGAACTATCGCATCTAATTCTATCTTTTCTAACATTTTCTTACGACTTGTTGCCTGCTTACTCTTAGATGCATTTGCTGAGAATCTTGCGATAAAGTCTTGTAATTCTTTCATTTTTTCTTCTTTTTTCTTATTAGATTCTCTCATTTGTTTCAAAGCTAACTGACTTGATTCATACCAAAAATCATAATTACCAATATATAATTTGATTTTTCCATAATCAATATCAGCAATATGAGTACAAACTTTATTTAAAAAATGACGATCATGACTAACTACAATAACGGTATTTTGATAATTAATCAAAAATTCTTCTAACCAACGAATTGCCTCAATATCTAAATTATTGGTAGGCTCATCAAGTAATAGAATATCTGGATTTCCAAAAAGTGCTTGTGCTAATAAAACTTTAACTTTCATTTTAGCTGGAACATCCTTCATTAAACTATAATGATTTTCAACTGGTATTCCTAAATTGGATAATAAAGCACCCGCTTCACTTTCTGCTTCCCAACCATTTAGTTCCATAAATTCTGCTTCTAATTCTGCTAACTTCATCCCATCTTCATCTGTAAACTCTGTATGGGAATAAAGTTCTTCCTTTTCTTTACTAATTCTATAAAGCTTCTCATTACCCATAATAACAGTTTCCATAATAGTTTCCTCATCATATGCATAATGATCTTGTTTTAATACAGATAATCTCTCTCCTTTTGTAATAATAACTACTCCACTACTAGTTTCAATTTCTCCACTTAAAAGTTTTAAAAAAGTACTCTTTCCTGCACCATTTGCTCCAATTAAACCATAACAATTTCCTGCAGTAAATTTAATATTTACATCTTCAAATAATGTTCTTTTTCCAAAACGTAATGTAACATCCTTTGTTTGTATCATGAAATCCCCTCCAAAACTACCAACAATTTTACTATACTTTAAGAATTTAAACAAGTCTTTTTCAATTGAAACTTACTGTTGTACTTTGTCCATTACTATTAGAGGTTAATGTACACGTAACAGTATATGCTCCTATTTTTCTACTAGTCGCTGGATTACATACTGTTGTTCCTCCACTTGGACCAAAACTAACATTTAAGTTACTTTACAGAACGTCTCATATTCTGTTTTCTCTTGGTTTAAGATATCATCACGGCAATCTTCACTTTTTCTATCTCCACACACCAAACATACTTTATATACAAAATCAAAATTATCTTCATCATCGATATTTGTCTTGTTGGATACATAAACATATGACTTACTCATATCACAATATTTTCCTGAATGATAGGGATCCACAATTGGATCAATATAATTATATTTGACTAATTCATCTCCAACTGCCACATCACATTGATATTGATTATCTGGAGGTCTATGACTTTTACAATATTCTACTACTTCTCCTGTTGGATTCGTAATACATTGTGCCAAAGCATCACTAGCCGATGTCTTTAGTGCATTTTCTGCCTGTTTAAATGCCCTATTTCTTGAACTTGCCATATAACTTCGATATGTTGGAACCACTATCGCTAAAATTATACTTAATATTACGATTACTGCCAAAAGTTCTACTAATGTAAATCCCTTTTCTTTCATTATAATCAACACCTTTATAATAATATATAATCCCCTCCCTCCAGACGAATTTTGCAATATTAACTTCATGTAAACTAAAAAATTAATAAGTTGACAATAAAGGGTTATAGTAAACAGGTATGATTATTATATATACAATTATTTTATAATATGGACAGATATTAAAACTACTCAAAAGTATAATATTCCTCTTAAAACTTTAGAAAAAATAGATTACTACTTTCAATAAAAGTAATCATTGTTTTGATTCTAAATTGAAAACTGCCAATAACCTTAAAGTCATTGGCAATCCTATTTCTTACAATAATCTATCAAATTTTATTTTTTTTTACAAGAATAACCAGTTTTTTCTAAAATCTCTATATAATTATCTACAGTTGGATTATCCTTGTTTAAAAATAAACCACGATCCCAAATATAAGTTTTCTTTAATTCTACATCATCAGTTTTTACATCAATGGGAGGGTTTTCTTCTTCTTGAAAAAATTTATCATAATATGCTTCCATAAATTCTTTTTTATCTTTATAGGTAACAATTAGCTTTCTTTCAATATCTTTAATTTCTTTATTTCCATATGAAAATTCATATATATTTTCCAATATTATTTTACTATTCTCTCCGGCCTTTTGATAACAAGAATACTTATCATAACGATTATAAACAACAAAAAATATACCACTAGAAACTAATAAAACACCAATAACTATAGAAAAAATAATGATTACTGTTTTTTTATTTACCTTACTCTTTTTCATAAAACTCTCCTAATAATAACAAGTACTTCCAACAGCATGACCACCTTTTGGACAATAATAATATGAACAATCGTATTCTACTATATCACAATCCATATAAGTTCCATTACACTCTACATCTGGACATAAGCTAGAAGATCCATTACAAGTATCGCATCCTCCACCACCTTCTTCACACCAATGATATCCAACAGTATGACAGTTTTCCTTTTCTACACAATTTTCTTTTCTTTCACAAGTTTTCTTTTGAAGTGATGCTGGATAACTATGCCTAGCTGTAAAACTAACAGAGGAGTTTCTTCCATTTGCTCCATAAACAGTACAACTTACACCATAAGTTCCTGTTCCTCGACTATTCGCTGGATTACATACAACACTTCCTCCACTTGGACCCCATCCTGGTCTAACATTACTTGAG
>CATLHA010000046.1 GCA_949948745.1 uncultured Caryophanales bacterium | reverse complement strand
AAGCTTAAAATTGTTGAGATAATAAGCAACCTTACAAATTAATTATATAACACTTTATAAAAAAAGAAAAGAGTATTGAACTTTGTCAACACTCTGAGACTAATTTTAATTAGTCTTTTTCTAATTAGGAGGAGAAAATATGGTAGAAAAGTTAGATAAAGATATGGTTGAAGCCATGAAGAACAAAGAAAAAGAAAGATTAATGGTCATTCGTGAAGTAAAAGCTGCTATGAAACAAGCACATATCGATCATAAGAAGGAAATGAATGAAGAATTATTAATCGAGGTTGTAACAAGAGCAATCAAAACAAGAAAAGAATCAATTAAAGAATTTGAGAA
This sequence comes from uncultured Caryophanales bacterium, assembly GCA_949948745.1. Taxonomy (GTDB): domain Bacteria; phylum Bacillota_I; class Bacilli_A; order RF39; family UBA660; genus Alloscybalousia. Next base: position 12,391 of record CATLHA010000046.1, on the reverse strand, counting down.
AGGTGCTAGACAAGATTTAATTGATAAGACAAGTGCAGAAATAGAAATATTAAATGTGTACTTACCAGAACAATTGTCTGAAGAGGAAATTAAAAAGATTATAGAAGATACTTTTGAAAAAGTTCAACCAACATCACAAAAAGATATGGGAAAAATAATGGGAATAATTACTCCAATGGTTAAAGGAAAAATAGATATGGGATTAGTTTCTTCACTTATTAAAGAAAAATTAAGCAATCTATAATTTAAAAGGCTCAAATGAGCTTTTTTCTTGAGGTAAGAAAAAGTGATATAATAGCGATTAAGAAGGGAGGATATCTAATGAAATATAAAACAAAAATGAAAATTTACCGTTTTTTGGGTGCTGATTATTTTCAGAAATTAGTATTTAAAGTAGAAAAAATAAAATATAAAATACTAGATAAATATTCTCTTGAAGTAATAAAGTGGTATGAAAGTATGTGTGATCAAGAATATGAAAAATCTAAAGACGATAATAAAACAGAAGATAGATTATACGATTATCAATTAAAGAAACTTGCTCTTCGAAAAGAAATTGCACATAAACAAAATAGAAACTATCACTATAATCCAAATTATCCAACAAAATTTGTAAAGCATATCAGGAAAAATAGAGAGATTCATATCCGTGGATTAATTGTTGACATAATAGAAATGATAGTACTTATAATTACTTTTCCAATAATAGTAGAAATATCACCAATTTTACTTGGAATACTATTAACCATAGTAGCCTTAGAATTTATCAAGGATTTTGAGTGTATTAATTTACAAAATTATAATCTATGTCGGTTTGAAAATGAAAAAATGAAAAGAAAGCTTGAGCAATTAGAAAAGTCTAAATTACAAGAAAATTTAAAAAACTTATCAGAAGGAAGTAAAGTAGTAGCTAATATTCTTAAACAAAGTTTAGAGGTACCAACCATAGATGAAGTAGTAGAACAAGTAACAACAAAAAAAGAACAAGAACAGCTAGTATCCTATGCAAAAGAACATTTAGATTATCTAAGAGAAAACAAACAAGAAAAAAATAAACAGAAAAAATTAGGAGGTATGAAATGAGATTATCATTTTTATTTTTAAAACGTTTTTTTAGCCATTTTTCTTCAAGTTCATTGACAGAAGATTTAACATCAGTATCTACTTCAACTACATCAACAGAGGTAACAGCAACAGGAATAGGAACTTCTGGACTTGATGTAATGGATGAAGAACCACTTGTAGGTGCAGCAACAGTAACAAGTGCGACAACTACAGGAGTCACTGCGTTAGCTGATTTATCTGATGTAAGAGCAAAACAATTATATGTTACACAAGCATATATAGAGTCGATGCCTGAAGAACAGTTAGAAGAATTTATTGTAAAACTTGGTTCGAAAGAATTTCAAGTGAATATAGATTTAGAAAAGGAAAAAATAAAAGAAAAGCATTTATAATCTTTAAAAGGAACTAATAATAGTTCTTTTTTTTTCATATATTGGATTAGGTGATACTATGTCTTTTCTTAAAAACTATATTTTAGATGAAGAATTTCAAGTGAATTACTTTCGTGGAAAAATAAATATAAAAAATTATATTAAAATCAATTATATGGAAGATAAAAAAATTTCTATTAGTTATATAGATGGAATTATTGTAGTTCATGGAGAAAATCTAAAAATCATAAAACTACTAGATAACGAAATTTTAGTAGATGGTAAGATTGAAATGGTAGAGTGGAAGTAATATGAAGAACTTTTATGAGATAAAAATTACTGGAAAAGACACAAAACGCTTTATAAGAACACTTCATCGCATGAAAATACAACTATATAAAATAAAGTACCAAGATAATTCTGTTGTTATATGGATAGATAGAGAAAACTATCAAGAATTAAGAAAAATCAAAACAATATACAAAATAGAATTAGTAGGTTACCATGGGATACTAAAAATAGAATACCTCTTAAAAAAATATAGTCTATTTATTTCAATGATGGGTATAGGACTACTTTTAATATTAATCTTATCTAAAATGATTTTTAGTATAGAAGTAATTCATGTAAAGAAAGAATATAGAGATTTCATAAAGGAGGAATTAAAAAAAGAGGGAATCGAATTATTTCATTTTCAAAAGAGTTTTGACAAACAAGAACAAATAGTAAAAAAAATAACTACTACTTATCGAGATAAAATAGAATGGCTAGAAATTGAGAGAATTGGAACAAAATATATAGCAAAGGTGGAAGAAAGAAAATACTCAAATACTAAGAATGATGGTGAGCCAAGAGATATCATCGCAAAAAAAGATGGTAGAATATTGGAAATAGAGGCATCAACTGGAACGGTTATTGCAAAGAAAGATCAATATGTAAAAAAAGGGGATGTCTTAATCTCAGGACAAATTAAAAACAAAGATATTTTGATGGCTGAAGTAAAAGCAGAGGGAAAAGTAAAAGCACTTACTTGGTATACAGTAAATGTTTCTTTACCATATCATTATCAAGAAGAGAAAAAAACTGGCGAAAAAAGAAAAGTATTAAATATTCAAATATTGTCAAAAAAATGGAATATATTTGGAAGTAAAAAAGAATATAACAAAGAAACTTCACCTATTTTTGAAATAAAAAATCAGTTAATACCAATTTCTATATCATTATGTGAAGAAGAAAAAATAAATAAAATAGAAAAAGTATATACAAGAGATTTAGCATTAATTGAGGCATCTAGAATTGCAAGAGAAAAATTAGAACAAAAATTAGGAGATGATATTGAAATATTATATGAAAAAAGTTTGAAAATTACGGAAGAAAATAGTAAAATAGATATAGAAATCTTCTTTACTTTGAAAGAAGATATTACAGCATATCAAGAGATACCAGAGGTTGTAGAAGAAGAAAGTTAGGTGGTTTTATGATAACACCATTAGATGATACTATAAAAGGGGTTATGCAGTTTACTTGGCCAATGATTATAATTTGCACTTTGATTCTCTCATCTTTAAGAATTGCAGATATCATTAAAAATAAAAAAGAAGTTGTTTTTTATAGAGAAATATTATTATTATTTTTTATGATTTATGTCCTATGTTTGTTTCAAATTGTAACATTTGAAGATCCAATGATTGCAACCTATGATAACCACTTTAACTTAATTCCATTAAAGGAGATTTTAAGATATTCCTTTGGTAGCAGACTTTTTTTTAAAAATGTAATTGGCAATTTAGTAATGTTTGTACCATATGGTTTTTTTGCATCATACTATACAAAGATGGATAAGAAATATCAGGCATTTATCCTGATTTTATTTGCATCTGTTACAATAGAAACGACACAGCTAGCAATTGGAAGAGTATTTGATACTGATGACATTATTTTAAATGTAATTGGAGGAATGATGGGGTATGGAGTTTATCGATTACTTTCTAAGTTAGGAGATTCTCTACCAAAAATATTTCAAAACAAATGGTTTTTAAATGTATTATCTTTAGTTTTAACAGGAATACTATTAGGATACTTATGGATGGTGATTGTATAATGAAAAATAATTATGAACTATTTAATGAAACAGAAGAAGATTTAGAAGAAGAAATCAAGGAAATTAATAAATTACTGGAATTTGCTTGTAAAAAAGAAAATGTAAAAAATGCAGAGTTTAATATAATCTTTGTAGATAGTAATACAATTCATGAGATGAATAAAACATACCGTGGAATTGATAGAGTAACCGATGTAATTAGTTTTGCTTTAGAAGATAACAAGACAATTGAATTAGAAGTAAGGCTTTTAGGAGATATTTATATTTGTGTAGAAAGGGCAAGAGAACAAGCAAAAGAATATGGACATTCTTTCTTAAGAGAACTTGCATTTCTATCTATTCATGGATTATTACATTTATTAGGATATGACCATATGGAAAAAGAAGAAGAAGAGATTATGTTTAGAAGACAAGAAGAAATCTTAGATGAATATGGAATAAAAAGAGGAGAATAATATGTTTAAGAAAAGAAGAAAAGACACAGGTAGTATATTTGAAAAATATAATAAAAGTTTCCACCATGCATTAGATGGAATTTCTTATGCCATAGAAAAAGAAGGAAATTTGATTATAATTATGCTATTTGTAATTATAGTTTTAGGATTATGCATTATATTCCCAGTAACTACTCTAGAATTATTAGCTATTGTTATTAGTACTGGATGCTTAATGGCAAGCGAAATGATGAATACCTCAGTAGAAGCACTTACCGATTTAGTAACAACAAAGGAAAATCCTCTAGCTAAGATTGCCAAAGATACAGTATCAAGTGCAGTTTTCTTATTTACAATAATGTTTATTGTAGTACTAGGAATCATTTTTGTTCCTAAGATAATCAGTATACTTTAATTGGAGGTTTAAGATGGATCAGATATTTGAACAATTAAATGAGATTATAAAAAATTCTAGTAGTAAATACTACCACTACCCAGTTGCAGCAATCCTAGAATGTAATGATGGAACATTATTTAGAGGAGTAAATATAGAGACAAGTTCTCCTGCATCAGGGATTTGTGCTGAAAGATGTGCAATCTTTAGTGCGATGGCACAAGGATTGAGACAGGAAGACTTTAAAAGAATCTACATTCTAAATAAAACAGAATCTAATATTACACCGTGCTTTATTTGTAGACAAGCCCTTAACGATTATTGTGACTCCAATTTAGAAATTATTAGTTATAATAATCAAGGAAAAACAAGAAAATGGCTTTTAAAGGATTTATGTGTTGAAGCATTTGAGGAGGATAATTTAAAATGAGAAGTGGATTTGTTAGTATTGTAGGTAGACCAAATGTTGGAAAAAGTACTCTATTAAATAGTTTACTAGAAACAAAGCTTGCGATTACATCAGATAAAGCAGGTACTACTAGAAATATCATTGAAGGTGTTTATGAAGATAAAGATAGCCAGATTATTTTTGTAGATACCCCAGGTATTCATAAACCAATCAATAAATTAGGAAATATATTAAATAAGAAAGCTTATGCTAGTACAGATAATGTAGATTTAATTCTTTTTTTAGTAGATGTAAGTACAGGATTTGGAAAAGGAGACCAGTTTATTCTAGATAGAATGAAAGAAGAAAATATTCCAATTATTCTAGTGATGAATAAAGTAGATCAAATTAAAAAGGATAAACTCTTAGAAAAAATCAATGAATATAAAGATTTATACAATTTTGAAGAAATATTTCCAATCTCAGCATTAAAAAATGATAATGTAACAGCACTACTTAATACAATAAAGAAATATCTACCAAATGAAGGAAAAATATTTGAAGATGGTACATTCACTAATATTTCAACCTCTTTTTATGTAAGTGAAATTATTCGTGAAAAAGTTTTAAGATTAACCAAAGAGGAAGTTCCTCATGCAGTAACTTGTCTAGTAGAAAAAATAGAATATGCAAAAGGAAAGGTAATTATTAATGCGGTAATTATTGTAGATAGAGATAGTTTGAAAAAAATTATTATTGGAAAAAATGGAAGTATGCTAAAAAGAATAGGAATGGAAGCAAGAGAAGACTTAGAAGAGTACTTCGGGAAAACAGTATACTTGGAAAATTTTGTAAAGACAATTGACAATTGGCGTGATAGAGACCGCTATTTAAAAGAATTAGGACTAGATGATTTAGAAGAAAAATAAAAAAATATAAAATAAATGTATAAAAATCAAAAAAATTTTTCACTATGATAATAGGTGAAGAAAAATGAAAGAACTATTATGGAATTTATTTAAAGAAACAGGAAATATTAATTATTATAATTTATCCAAACAAATAAAAAAGAAGAAGTGAAATAGATGAATTTAGTAAAAACAGAAGGAATTGTACTAGGAGAGACAAATTACAGCGAGTCAAGTAAAATACTAAAAGTATTGACAAAAGACTATGGAATGATTAGTATATTGTCGAAGGGATGCAGAAACATCAAAAGCAAATTACGTAGTGTAAGTACAATATTCAGCTATGGCGACTTTCATATATACTATAAAGAACAAGGACTTTCGACGTTAACTGGAGTTGACATAAAGAATACTTTTTTGAATTTACAAACAGATATAGAAAGAATCAGTTATGCTAGCTTTTTACTAGATTTGACAGAACAAGTTCTAAAACACACAGAAGATAACCAAATATATGAAATTTTAACTGCAACCTTAGAAAAGATAAACGAAGGATATAACACCAAAGCTATGACTAACATATTAGAATTAAAATATTTAGATTTTCTTGGAATCAGACCAGTTCTTGATTGTTGCAGTATTTGTGGCAATAGGAATGAAATCGTTACCATCAATGCTAGTGCAGGTGGTTATGTTTGCAAAAATTGTTATCATAATGAAAAAATATACAATGAGAAAACAATCAAACTTATAAGAATGTTTTATTATGTTGATATTTCAAAAATTACAAAACTAGATATCAAAGATGAATCATTAAAAGAATTAAATGAATTCATAAATGAATATTATGATCAGTATTCAGGATTGTATCTAAAAAGTAAGGGGTTCTTGGAAAGTATCAGTAAAATAGGATAGAGGTATTGTAATGAAAAAAGAAAAATTATATAGGAGCCCATATGTAATCACATCTGTGCTTGTATTTTTTTGTTTTCTTCTTATTTTTATAAGTAAGGGGATTTTTCCATTTGGTAAAAACTCACTAATCTGGGGAGATATGCACGATCAAATCACAGCATTCTACTATCATTTCTACGATAGTTTTAGAGGAAGTGCATCTTTATTAGTAGATTTTACAACAGGTGGCGGAGTTAACTTCTTAGGAATTATGGCATATTACATTTTAAGTCCATTTACATTTTTATTATTATTATTTCCAAGAGAGCAAATCTATTTGGCAGTATCTATAGTAGTAGCATTAAAAATATTAGTTTCTAGTTTGACTTGTCTTTATTTTATTAGAACTTATTTTAAGAAATTACCAAATGCAATTAGTGTTCTACTAGCAATTTGTTATGCATTTTCAGGATATAGTTTGTTTATGTATCAAATTACGCCATGGATGGATGCTATGTATTTGTTTCCATTAGTGATGATTGGATTAAAAAAGATATTAGATTTAGAAAAACCAACTTGGTATATAATTACATTAACAACTTCCTTAATTTGTTCTTTCTATGTTTCGATAATGACAGTAATTTTTATCTTTTTAGCATCCTATATCTATTTACTAATGTATAAAGAAAAAAAAGGAAGAAAAAAAGCAATTCTTTCCTTAGGTATTTCAACAATCTTAAGTTTATTGATGGCTTCATTTATTATTATTCCATCTTATATGGAGATTTCTGTATCATCACGTATAGGATTTAACCTAAATAGTATATTAAATTCAAAAGCAGGACCATTAACTGATAAATTATCATTCTTTATGTTTGGTGGATGTGTATATTTAGGTATTCTTTTACTCCTTAAAAATCATAAAAAAGAGCGTAAATTTATCATTTGGTATTTAGCTACTTGTCTAATAGTAGCAATTCCAGCCATTGTAGAACCAATCAATAAAATATGGCATTTTGGTTCTTATGCTTATTTCCCATATCGATTTGCTTTTATTATGATGTTTTTACTTATTATAGGAGCTTGTCAGGGATATAATAGTTCCCTAAAGGAAAAAGACAAAAAGAAAAACAAGACAAACGAGGTCTTTAAAAATATAATTTTATTTATTGGAACAGCCTTGTCTAGTGTAATTATTATTTTCCTAACTTATAAATATTATGCAGTGTTTCAAAATGCCTTAAATAAATTGACACTATCTATTAATCAAAGAACACTAGTATTACTAGGAATTATAACATTGATAGATTTGGTATGTTGTATAATGATTTATCATTTTACTTCTTCTTGGAAAAAAGTTAGAGTAGGATGCATATTAGCAATTACGATAGTACACATTTTGTGTTGTGGTTTCCTATACTTAGGTATTGACAAAACACAAAAACATTTGATGGGTCAATATGAAAGTTCATTGGAAGTATCAAAATCATATCAAGAGAAGGATTATTATAGAGTGAAAAACTTAGTTCCATATTTTATGATGAATAGTGGAATGTCAATGAAATATCATACTTTAGATCATTTTACATCATTAACAAGTGAAAAGACGTTAAAGAGTTTAAAAAAGATGGGATATTCTTCTATGTGGGTTAAAACATCTTCAAAAGGTGGAACACTATTTAGTGATGCTCTTCTAGCAAATAAATATATTGTATCGGAAGAACAAGTGGATAGTCCATATTATAAAAAAGTAGGTAAGTATAAAAGCCTTTACCTTTATGAATTAAAAAGCGAACCTTCTTATGGATATTTTATCAACTCAGACACAACAATCTTTGATAAGAAAAATGCTTTTGATGTTCAAAATGAAATATATAAAAAGATTACAAATCATAAAGAAAATTTATTTAAAACCTACGAAGATTGGGAAAAAGTAAATATTAAAACTATCCAAAATGAAAATAAAACAGTATATGAATCTAATAAAGATCTTTTCTGTTACCTAGAGAAAAATATTAAAGTGTCAGGAAAGCAAATTCTTTATTTAGAAATATTAAAAGATTTAGATAATAATACAAATCAGGCGATTTACGAAAAATTTAACATTTATATTAATGATAAATTATATAAGGAGCATGCATTAACTGAAACTGATAATGGAGTCATTGAAATCGGAATGTTTCAAGATGAAGAGGTAAACATTAAAGTAGAAGTATTATATGATGTAGAACTTGAAGTAATTACATTAGGGACAATGGATGTTAAACAATATGAAGATTTTATAAAAAGTGAAAAAATTCCAACCACGATTGAATATAAACGAAATAAAGTAAAAGTTCAAATAGATTCAGATAAAGAAAGATTATTATTTTTACCTATATCCTATAATGAAGGATATACAGGAATAAATAATGGTAGAAAGATTGAAATTCAAAGAGTATTTGGAAACTTTATTGGCATTCCGATAGAAAAGGGAACGAATTCTATTGAACTTAGATTTAGTCCACCAGGATTTAAAAAAATAGGAATAATCAGTCTTGTAGCACTAATAATAACAGTTATTTTTCTTCAAAAAGATTACTATTTTAAACTAATTAATTTAGAAACTTTGGGAAGTATAGTGTCAGTTATCTATAAAATAATATATATTTTACTAATTATGATTCTATATATAGGATTAACTATTACATTTATATTATCTTATTTCACATATTTTAATATCTAACCTTGACAGAAATTGTAAGAATAGGTACAATAAAAAATATTAATGCGATGATGACCTTGGAAAAGTCGGAGTAATATATAAAAAGAGATTCCTCTAGAATAAGTAGGGTGGAACCGCGGATTTTATTCGTCCCTACAACTATAGGAATCTTTTCGTTTTTTTATAGGAGGGTTTATGGAAAAATTACAAACATTATCACAATCGTTAGATCAATATACAGTGATGCATCCAGATAATATTGAAGTTTATGTATATCGTCAAAATGCAGGTTCTTTATCAGTAAATGGAGGTCTTTTTTATCGATTTATTTTTTCTGAAGATGGTCTTCCAAGAGAAAATAAGATGTTCAAAAGTCATTTTGATAATACAAAAGCTTTATATAAATTAATTAAAAAGGAATTTTTAAATGGAAATATAATTACCTCAGCAATTTATGATAAAGACCCATATGACTGGGGACATACTGGAATTCGTTTAGAAAATAATCAAAAACAGAAATTAAGTATATTTTTTGCAGAAGATTTACTAGATGAAAAAAGAGATGAATTATTTAAATTTCGTATTATGAAAAAGCATGATTTTGCTGAATATGCTAAAAAAAGGATTGATTATAATCAAGTAGAAAGAATTACAATCCGTCCAGCAAGATATGATGGTAGTAGTATTATTTATATTCGTAATAATGAAGATTATAGTTCACTACAAAAGAAAAATCATCTGGCATATTATTACCATGTAGGAGAAAATGGAATTGAGGGAGACGACTTAACAAATATATCAGATATTATTCGATATTATATCAATAGCAATCTAGAAAATTCGCCAAATTATAGATATCATCATGATCATAGAGGTGTAACAACAGGACTTGATGTATATTTTACGTCTTTAGGATATAAAGGTAGAAAATATATTGATATAATAGATTCAAATTTAATTGATTATCTAGAAAAAGATGGCTTGATTGATGACTTATATAGAGTTAGAGAAGGCTTGAAACAAGGAGAACAAGTAAAAATGGAGGGAATTCAAAATCCCATATTTAGAAAGAAAAAGTAAAAGAAAAAGGAGAGGGAAAAATGGAAAAATTAACAATGGAAAAATTAGTAAATCTATGTAAACAATATGGATTTATATTTCAAGGAAGCGAAATTTATGGAGGATTAGCCAATACTTGGGATTATGGTCCTTTGGGAGCTAGATTAAAAAATAATATTAAGGATACTTGGAGAAAACGTTTTATTCAGGAAAGGGAAAATGCTTATGAAGTAGATGCAGCGATTTTAATGCATCCAAGAGTATGGGAAGCAAGCGGACATGTTTCAGGCTTTTCAGATCCACTGATTGATTGTAAGTCATGCAAAATGAGACATCGTGTAGATAATTTAATTGACGACTTTGATGAAAATGCGCATGCAGATGGGATGACACAAGAAGAGATGATTTCCTATATCAAAGAACATAAAGTTCCATGTCCAAAATGTGGTAACAGTGATTATACGGAGATTCGTCAATTTAATTTGATGTTTGAAACATATCGTGGAGTAACAGAAGATGGTAAAAATAAAGTTTATCTAAGACCAGAAAATGCCCAAGGAGAGTACGTAAACTTCTTAAATGTAGCTCGTTCAATGAGATGCAAATTACCATTTAGTATTGGACAGATTGGAAAAGCGTTTAGAAATGAAATTACACCAGGAAACTTTACTTTCCGTACCATAGAATTTGAACAAATGGAATATCAAACGTTCTGTAAAGAAGGAACTGATAGTGAACTTTATCGCTACTTTAAAGAATATGCGAAAAAATATTTTATGGATTTAGGGATTCCAGAAGAAAAATTGAGATTTCATGATCATGAAAAATTAGCATTCTATGCCAAAGAAGCATGTGATATTGAATATAATTTCTGCTTTGGTTGGGGAGAAATTAATGGAACACATAATCGTACAAATTATGATTTAGGAAGACATCAAGAATATTCTACAGTTTCTCAAGAATATTTAGATCCAGAAACAAATGAAAAATATATCCCATATATTATTGAGTCAACTGTTGGATGTGATCGTACAGTATTAGCAGTTTTAGATAATGCATATGAAGAAGAGACATTGGAAGATGGAACAACTCGTGAAGTAATGCATTTTCATCCATATATAGCTCCATATAAAGTAGCAGTTCTTCCACTATTAAAAAAATATCATAGTGAGAAAAGTAAAGAGATATATCAAAGATTTGCAAAAGAAATGATGGCAACTTACGATGAAACAGGAAATATCGGAAAAAGATATCGTCGTCAAGACATTGCAGGTACACCATATTGTGTAACAGTAGATGATAATACTTTGAATGAAGAAACTGTTACTATTCGTGATAGAGATACGATGGAACAAATTACTTTACCAGTGGAAGAAGCAATTCATTATATCAAAGAAAAAATTAGATTTTAAATTAAAAAAGAAAGGTATATGTAGGATATAACCTTTCTTTTTATCGTTAACTATTAATTTCTTCTTCTGTTAATCCAGTAGAATTCATAACAATTTCTAAAGAAACACCATTTTCTAAAAGATTTTTGGCCGTTTCTATTTTTGCTTTCTTCTCACCTTGCTCAATTCCTTGTTCAATTCCTTTTTCCAAACCTTCTTCTCTAGCTTCTTTTAGTTCTGAGTTATGAAGCATCTTTAAATGTAGTTCCTTATCATATAATCCAATAGTTTCTTCTTCGTTATAATCTTCTGGTAAATCCAGATCTTTCTTTGTTAATCCAGTTGAAGATATCACTAATGATAAAGGAGCACCATTTTTTAGGAGATTTTTTGCTGTTTCTATTTTTTCTTCTTTTCTTCCTTCTTCCAACCCTTTTTCTCTAGCTTCTTTTAATTCTGAGTTATGAAGCATCTCTAAATGTAGTTCCTTATCATATAATCCTATGATATCTTCATCTTCGCTCGCTTCTAAAGAATCCTTACGATACTCACTCATGATTTTATCCCCCTCTATTATTTTATTTAGGTCTTCTGAGTCCTCTTCATTGAATGTAAGTAATAATTTCTCGAACTCTTCCAATCTATTTTTATTATAATATTTCTCTTTGATTTTTGGAAGATA